>NZ_JABXXP010001061.1 GCF_013376155.1 Nguyenibacter vanlangensis | reverse complement strand
CCCGGGCAAAGAGCGGCGCCTGGTCGGACGGCGCAGGATCGCCGACCGGCAGGGTCAGGGTGAAGCTGCCTTTTTCCGGCACGCAGACGCTGGCGCAGACCAGCCATTCGGCAGTGGCGCGCAGGACCATCGGCCCGTCGCCCGCTCCCGCGGGCTGCAAGACGGCCGGCAGAAGCACGTCGCCGATATAGGCATAGGACATCAGCGGCCCGTCGCTGATCCGTCGCGGAGTGGGCCAGGCGATGGCGCCTGACCGGCCGGTGGCGCCGCCTTCGGCCGCGACGTCCAGGGTCGGGGCCTCACCCGCGTCGCCGGGATTGAGCCAATAGGTGTGCCAGCCCGGTTGCAAGCGCAGATGCAGCCCGACATGCAGGGGCATGCCGGGCCGGTAGCGGTCGGTATCCGTCACCAGAGTGGCGCTGTCACGCGGCGTGGTCAGCGCGGCGCTTTCCGCCGCTCCGGCATGGGCGGGCGGCATGGCCGGCACCAGCAGGCACAACAGGGCCGGCAACCATCGGCGCAGGCGGGCAGAGAGGGATGAAGACCGGGCAGGGACCACGAAACGAGGCTCCGGAAGACTGGGCGGCGGGAGGCGGCGATTGCCGGTTCCAGGCCGCGGACGCATAAACAGGATATGGAATCTGACCGCGACCTGCAAAATCCCGTCCCGACGCTGGCCGACCTGCCAAGCGACCTGCCGGTGTCCGAGATCCTGCCAGCCCTGAGCTCCAGCCTGGCCGAGCGCCCTGGCGACGTG
>NZ_JABXXP010001060.1 GCF_013376155.1 Nguyenibacter vanlangensis | reverse complement strand
CCAAGGAGCGGCGGCACAGGGGGGTGGCCACCGGCCGCTGAACCTGGGCGGCGGGGGGGCGCGGCAGGGTCCGCTGCTGCCGGGGGTCGGGGTGGTGATCGCGGTCGCGTCGGGCAAGGGGGGGGTCGGCAAATCCACCACCGCGGTCAACCTGGCCGTGGGGCTGGGGATGGAGGGGCTGCGCGTCGGGCTGCTGGATGCCGACATCCATGGCCCTTCCCTGCCGCGCATGCTGGGGCTGCGCCGGCCGCCCGAACTGCATGAGGGCCGGATGCTGCCGCTGGACGCCTGGGGGATCAAGGCGATGTCGATCGGCCTGCTGGTCGATGAGCGGCAGGCGATGATCTGGCGCGGCCCGATGGTGATGGGCGCGCTGGGCCAGTTGCTGGGCGACGTGGAATGGGGCGCGCTGGACGTGCTGGTGGTGGACATGCCCCCCGGCACCGGCGACGCCCAACTGACGCTGGCGCAGAAGATCGCGCTGGCCGGGGCGATCGTGGTCTCGACGCCGCAGGACATCGCGCTGCTGGATGCGCGGCGGGGGGTGACGATGTTCCGGAAGATGGACGTGCCGGTGCTGGGGATCGTCGAGAACATGTCCTATTTCTGCTGCCCGAACTGCGGCCACCGCACCGACCTGTTCGGCCATGGCGGCGCGCGGGCCGAGGCCGAGGCGATCGGGGTGCCGTTCCTGGGCGAAATTCCGCTGCTGGCCGATATCCGCGCCAGCGCCGATGCCGGCGCCCCCGTCGTGACC
>NZ_JABXXP010001059.1 GCF_013376155.1 Nguyenibacter vanlangensis | reverse complement strand
CGGCGCGGGCGCGCCATTGCGTCTATCTGCCGCAGGCCCTGCCGCCGCCCGTGCATCTGCAGGTGCTGGAATCCGTCATCGCCGCCCGCCGCGCCGGCCCCCACGCGGGCGGATGGCAGGACGACGAGGTGACCGAATCGCTGGAGATCCTGGCCCGCCTGGGCGTGGACCAGTTGGCGCTCCGCTACATGGACGCGCTGTCGGGCGGGCAGCGCCAACTGGTCGGGCTGGCCCAGGCGCTGGTGCGCCGTCCGGACGTGCTGCTGCTGGACGAACCGCTCAGCGCGCTGGACCTGCATCACCAGTTCTCGGTCATGGATATGGTCCGCCAGGAAACGCGCACGCGCGGCATGGTCACCGTCGTGGTGCTGCATGACCTGAATATCGCGCTGCAACGGGCCGATTACGCGGTCATGCTGTCCGACGGCAAAATCGAAGGCGCCGGCCCGCCGATGCAGGTCGTCACCGCTCCGGTGCTGCGGCAGGTCTATGGCGTGCGCGCGCGCATCGAACATTGCTCGCGCGGGCGGCCCCACGTGGTGGTGGACGGAGTGGAATAGGGGCGGAATGCCGGCCGAGCCGGGTCTTCAGCCCAGGCGCCATTCCGGCGTATGGACGGCCAGCCAGCGGCGCAGCGTCAGGACGGCGGAAATCTCGCCGGTCATGTCGCGCAGGCGGGGCCCGCAATCCGGCCCGGTGACCAGCTTGCGGCCATTGCCGACCGTCAGGGCCGCCACGGCGCCGCTCTCCTGCGCGACC
>NZ_JABXXP010001058.1 GCF_013376155.1 Nguyenibacter vanlangensis | reverse complement strand
CACGCCGTATAGGACGGGGCGGCCATGCGGTCGGGCTCGGCCGGGGCCTCGGCCACCTGCACCGGCTGGCCCTCATTGCCGTCCTCGCGTTCGTTGCGCCGGGCCCAGGCCATGCGCACGGACCGGGTCTGGTCGCTGGTCTGCGCGCTGGCATAGACATGGCCGCGCGCAATGTCGTGCGCTTCGACCATCAGGTCGGCCTGCGAGCGGACATTGGGCGTGATGCCGGCGATCTGCGGGCCGATCGCCGCCACATAGTTGCGGGTTTCGCGCGGCAGGCCGCGATTGCGCGTCAGGAAATCGTCCAGCCGTCCCGGCCCGGTATTGTACGCGGCCAGGAAGCCAGGCGAGCCGTAGATGTCGTACATCTGGCGGATATAGGCGGTACCGGCCAGGATATTGTCATGCGGATTGTACGGGTCGTCGCCCAGCCCGTATTCCGCCTTCATCTCGTCATAGGTCGGCGGCATCAACTGCATCAGCCCCATGGCCCCAGGGGCCGAGGTCACGAACTGGCCGTTGCGGAACAATTGCCCGCCGGATTCGCGCTGCATCACCGCGCGGATCCAGGTATCAGGCACGTCGAAGCGCCTGGACGCCTCCGTGATGTACGGGCCCCACGGATCGTCGGCGGGGCCCGGCGGCGCGTAATAGGATTTCGCATGGGCACGATAATCGGCCGCTTCCTGCGTCACCGGGATCTGCGGCCCCGCGCCGGGGGCGGTGGCGCACGCGGCCAGCAGCCCCATCAGCCCGACC
>NZ_JABXXP010001057.1 GCF_013376155.1 Nguyenibacter vanlangensis | reverse complement strand
GCTGGCGCTGGCGGGCCTGGGTTTCCGCCGCGCCGAGGCGCAGCCGGTGGTGGCGCGCATCGTCGCGCGCCTGGATGACAAGGCGGATCTGGACGTCGTGATCCGCGAAAGCCTGCGGGACCTCGCGAAATGACCGAACAGCCCCCGCGCACCGTCGATCCCGCCCGTACCGGCGACGACGCGCTCGAGGCCGGGCTGCGCCCGCAGACCCTGGAGGATTTCACCGGGCAGAAGGCCAGCCGCGAGAACCTGGCGATCTTCATCGCCGCCGCCCGTCAGCGCGGCGAGGCCATGGACCATGTGCTGCTGCACGGCCCGCCGGGCCTGGGCAAGACGACGCTGGCGCAGATCGTGGCGCGGGAACTGGGCGTCGGTTTCCGCGCGACCTCGGGCCCGGTCATCCAGCGGGCGGGCGACCTGGCGGCGATCCTGACCAACCTGCAGCCGCGCGACGTGCTGTTCATCGACGAGATCCATCGCCTGCAGCCGGCGATCGAGGAAGTGCTCTATCCGGCGATGGAGGATTTCCAGCTCGACCTGATCATCGGCGAGGGGCCGGCCGCCCGCTCGGTGCGGATCGATCTGTCTCCCTTCACGCTGGTCGCCGCCACCACCCGGGCGGGGCTGCTGGCGACCCCGTTGCGCGACCGGTTCGGCATCCCGCTGCGGCTGGTGTTCTACACGCCGGACGAACTGCGCCAGATCGTCTCGCGCGGGGCGCGCAAGCTGCAATTCGACCTGACACCCGACGGGGCCGAGG
>NZ_JABXXP010001056.1 GCF_013376155.1 Nguyenibacter vanlangensis | reverse complement strand
CCCCCAGTGGCAGCCCGGGCGGCAGGTTGGGCACGCATGTCGGCGACTGGCTGCCGTCCTGCCGCGCCGCCGCGTCGCTTCCCGTGGGTGACGGCCCGGCGGCGCGGCAATTCTTCGAAACCTGGTTCCAGCCGACGCTCATGGCCCCGTCGGCGCTGTTCACCGGTTATTACGAACCCGAGATCCGCGGCGCGCTGTCGCGCGGCGGCATCTTCCAGACCCCGGTCTATCGGGTGCCCGATGACCTGGTGCGCACCCGGGCCACCGACGGGCGGATGGTGACCGGGCGCTGGGAGAACGGAAAATTCGTGCCCTACTGGACGCGCGCGCAGATCGATGCGGGCGCGCTGGCCGGGCGCAACCTGGAATTGCTGTGGGTCGCCGACCCGGCCGACCTGTTCTTCCTGCAGATCCAGGGATCGGGCCGCGTCCGCCTGCCCAGCGGACAGGTCGTCCGCCTGGGCTATGGCGGCAAGAACGGCCGGGACTACGTGCCGCTGGGCCGCGTGCTGGTCCGGCAGGGCGAAATGGACGAGGACGCAGTCAGCATGCAGTCGATTCGCGCCTGGCTCAGCGCCCATCCCGACCGGGCCCGCGCGGTGATGGAGGAAAATCCGGACTACGTGTTTTTCGACATGCTGGACAATCTCCATTCCGACCAGGGGGCGCCGGGGGCGATGGGCGTGCCGCTGGCGCCCGGCCGGACCGCGGCGGTGGACCAGCGGGCGATTCCGCTGGGCGCGCCCATCTGGGTCGAAAC
>NZ_JABXXP010001055.1 GCF_013376155.1 Nguyenibacter vanlangensis | reverse complement strand
CCATGCTGGATGCGACGATGGCGCGGGTGGGGGCAGGGCTGGCGGACCTGCCGCCTGGACGGCGGCTGCGCGTGCTGCATGTCAAGTCGCTGGTGCCGCTGACGGTCGATGGCGGGGGGACGATCATCGATGAATGGATCGGCCGGGCGGGCGGGCGCAATGTCGCCGCGGCGATCAGTGGCAATATGCGCCCGGTGTCGCTGGAACAGGTTGCCGCCTGGGACCCGGACGTGGTGATCCTGGGACCGGACAGCGGCGACCTGGCGCGGGTGTCGGCGCAATGGGGGGCGCTGCGGGCCGTGCGGGACGGCCGGGTCTATCGCAATCCGTCGGGCGTGTTTCCGTGGGACCGCTATGGCAGCGAATTGCCGTTGCAGGTCCTGTGGGCGGCGAAGACCCTCTATCCCGGCCGGTTTGCCCGGGTGGATATGGCTTTTGAAACCATTAAGTTCTATCGCGAATTTTTCGGATACGACCTGACGCCGGGGGAGGCCGCGCGGATCCTAGCGGCCCGTCCGCCGGCGGGGGACGCGGAGTGACGCGGCGCGCGGCGGTCCTGCGGGCCGTCCCGACCATCCTGCTTTTCGTACTGCCGGCCGTGGGGTTGCTCGGCCTTGCGGCGCTGTCGCTGGCGATCGGGCGCTATCCGGTGTCGGTCCCGGACATCGTCGCGATCCTGTCGGGGCATGACGGGGGGATGGCGCCGGCGCGGCGGGCGGTGCTGCGCGCGATCCTGATCCAGGCCCGGCTGCCGCGCATTG
>NZ_JABXXP010001054.1 GCF_013376155.1 Nguyenibacter vanlangensis | reverse complement strand
GATCCGGACCGAGGCATGGGCGGCCTGGCCGCGCGGCTTGGACCAGACCGGTATCGTCAGGGCGGCATCGGCCAGGTCCAGGTCCAGCGCGACCTGGCCCGTGCCGTCGGCCAGGCGGCTGTACGCCACGTCGAGATCCGCGCTGCCGGCGAAACGCTGCCCGACCGCGTAGCCGAGCCGGTCGGCGACATCCGGCGTGAGATGGGCGCGCACCTGCGCGGATTCGCTGGTCGCCGCGTCCTTGCGGAAATCCATCATGTAGCGCAGCGTCGCCGGCATGCCGCCCAGGATTGCGGTGCCGGCCAGGGTCAGGCCCCGGGTCGTGGCGTCGAGCGTGAGCGCGCCGTCATCGAGCGCGCGGTTCAGCACGACATTGCCGAGATGCACCTGCGCGAGGTCCGCGTGGCTGGACAGGCGGATATCCGCGATGTCGACCCGGTCGTCCAGCGGCAGGACCAGATGCAGCGCGACCTGGGCCCGCCCCGAGGGTCCGCTGAAACCCAGGGGGTGGCGCGACAGCAGGTTCAGCCGCGGTTCGGCCAGCAGGGCCATGATGTCGGGCAGATCGCCGTGCAATGTGGCGGCGATGTCGCCGATCTGGTCCTTGGCCAGCAGGCCGGTGATCCGCATTGACCCGTTGCCGATCGCGATGCGGCCGATGCCGGTGGCGTCCACGTTGCGGCCGGCGCGATCGACGGACTGGGTGCCGCCGGAGAAGCGGATCGACAGCGCGTCCGGCCCGTCGATGGCCAGCGTGGCGTCC
>NZ_JABXXP010001053.1 GCF_013376155.1 Nguyenibacter vanlangensis | reverse complement strand
CGCGGCGTCGCCGCCGTCCACGGCGCGGGTGGCGGCGAGCCCGCGCACGCCGAAGGCGAGCTGTCCGTCGGTCATGCGGGGATTGTCCTTCTTGATCAGGGCGTTGCCGATTTCCGGCGCGCGCAGATAGTCGCGCCATCCCGCGAGGGAGGCCGCCACGAAATCCGCCGTCAGCGAATCGTTCGCCGCCGCGAAGGCGCGCGTGGTCAGCAGCGGAGTGCCGTAGGGCGGATAGCCGATGGCGGCGAAGGGGAAGAAGCGGACGGGGACGCCGTGCAGCGCGGCCTGGTACGGCTCGGAGGAGGCATAGGCCTGCACCGCCATCGCCGGGTCGTGGAAGAAGGGCTGGAGATTGAAGGTATAGGCGCCGAGCTGGGCGTCGCTGAACCCGTAGCGGGCGCGCAGCCAGGGCCAGAAGGTGGCATGGGCGGTGCCGGCGATCAGGATCGGGTGGCCGCGCAGCATGGCCAGGGCGGTGACGGATTCATGCGTCATCAGCCCCTGCTGGTCGTGCTGGAAGGAGGCCGCGACCGTGAGCAACGGCATGCCGGCAGCGATGCCGCGCAGGGTCTGGAAATCGTACCCGGTGGCGAAATCGGCCTGGCCGGCCAGCAGAAGCTGCATGGCGTTGACCTGCGGGCCGCCCATGGCGATGCGCACGTCCAGCCCGCGATCGGCGTAATAGCCGCGGGCCAGGGCCTGGTAGAAGCCGCCGACCTCGGCCTGCGCGAACCAGGACAGCACCAGCCGGACCGGCGTGCCC
>NZ_JABXXP010001052.1 GCF_013376155.1 Nguyenibacter vanlangensis | reverse complement strand
CGCGCCGGCCGCGGCGGCCGCAGCAGGCTGACCGCGTCGCGCGAAACCCGCCACCGATTGGCCGCGGAGGATCCGATCTGCTTCATCCGCACAACACCCGCAGGTCCTCCTCGTCCAGCGCGACCCGCTCGCCACTGCGGATCAGCGCGCCGAATTCCTCATCCGGAATCATGACCGTCAGCGTATAGAGCTTCGACGTCCCGGTATTCTCGACGACATGCTCCGCACCGGGCCGCACCAGCAGCGCGTCGCCCTTGCGCAGGGTGGTACTCTGCCCGTCGCAGATCGCCCGTCCTTCCCCGCTCAGCACGACGAACATCTCGTCCGCCGCGCGATGCGTGTTGGGCGGCGTGCGCCCGCCGACGGCAAAGATCTCGACGACGGCGACCGATCGCGTCCCCCCGGCATGCGCGTCGAACAGGATCGCGAAATAATTGCTGTCGGCCGGCGATATGCGAAAGGCCTCGATCTGGCCGATCGACCGCTTGAGAAAGCTCATGCCTGTTCCTCCGCCGCGCGCAGCGGCACATGCAGGATCGATTTGTCGCGCCGCAGCCGCACGGTGACGACCTGGTGGTCGAAGATCCCGGCCTCCCACGGCGGCCGGCCGGTGCCGGGATTGACCGGAAAGGACGGAAAACAGGCCAGCGCCAGCGACAGCCGCAGCCGCTCGCCGGGTTGCAGGGTGCAGCAGGTCGCGCGCATCGGCACCGAAACCGCCCCGGGCTCCAGCGTGGCATAGCCCTCGGCCAGCGGAAAGCTGC
>NZ_JABXXP010001051.1 GCF_013376155.1 Nguyenibacter vanlangensis | reverse complement strand
CGCCCACGGCACATCAGGTTGGTCATCGCGCCCAGCGAAGCCCGCCGCGCCTCGTCCGACACCTCGCCCGCCGCCGCCGGGGCAAAGAGCTGCGCCTCGTCCACCACCACCAGCACCGGGTACCAGTAATCCCGCCCCACCTCGAACATCCCGCCCAGAAAGGCGGCGGCGCGGCGCATCTGCACCTCGGCGTCCGCGCCTTCCAGGTTCAGCACGACCGACGCGCGATGCACGCGCATGCGCTCGCCCGCCGCCTGCAGTTCCGCCTCGGTATGGGCGGCGCCGTCGATCACCAGATGGCCGTATTTCTCCGCCAGGCTGACGAAATCGCCCTCGGGATCGATGATGGCCTGCTGCACCAGCGTCGCCGACTGCTCCAGCAGCCGGCGCAGCAGATGCGACTTGCCCGACCCGGAATTGCCCTGCACCAGCAGGCGGGTGGACAGCAATTCCGCCAGATCCATCTGCGCGGGGCCCCCGCCCCGCACGTCGCCTATGGTGATCGCAACCGTCATGGACAGGACGGATACCGTCCCTTGCCCTGCTCCTGCAACCAGTCCAGCACCCCGCCCGCGGCGGCATGCCCGGTGGCGAAGCAGGCCTGCAACAGATATCCCCCGGTCGGGGCCTCCCAATCCAGCATTTCGCCGGCCACGAACACCCCCGGCCGGGCACGCAGCATGAAGCGCGCATCGATCTCGGCGCGGCGCACCCCGCCGGCCGCCGAAATCGCCCGCTCCAGCGAATCGGGCGCCGTCGCCACC
>NZ_JABXXP010001050.1 GCF_013376155.1 Nguyenibacter vanlangensis | reverse complement strand
GGCCAGGGCAGGATCCCGCAGCCGGGCCAGGGCCTGGGGCGTGCGGTGGGTGATGAAGACCGGACTGCCGTGCCAGACGACGGTGATCTGCTGCCCCGGGGGGAGCTTGGAGACGTCGACATCGACCGGGGCGCGGGCGGCGCCGGAATCGGCCGGGCGCAGGGAGTCGAGGAACGGCCAGGCGAAGGCGGCCGCCCCCGCCCCGCCGGCGGCCAGCGTGACCAGGGTGAGGAAGTCGCGCCGTTTGCCATCCGTGGGGATGGCGGCGTGCATGGGAGGAGGATCGCCCCGGGTCGTCATGGCGCCCCTAACGCGGCAGGGGGTGGAAGGTGCCGGGCGAGCCCCAGTCGGTCTGCACCGTCTGGTCGACCCGGTCGACCCGCAGCGTGAACAGTTTGGGCAGCGTGTTCTTGAGGGCCGGGTCCTTCGCCCCCGGGCAGGAGCCGGAATGCTTGGCCATGACGTCGAAGCGCGTGGCGTCCGGCGGATCATTGCCGTTGACGATGAACAGCACGCAACGCCCGGGCAGGTCGGTCATGCCGTTATGGGTCACGACCGTGCGGAAATGTTCCACCAGGGCGGTGTCGTCGAACCAGTTGGCGTGGCGGAAGGTGATCTGGTCCGCCGCCTGGTCCAGCCAGCCCATGCGCGCGGCGACGACCGCGAGCAGGGCCATCGGCACGACCATGACCAGCCGCCTGTCGATGCGCTGGCGCATCGTCAGGCGGCCGCGGCGGCCGCCCAGTTTGTTCGGGGTATCGGAA
>NZ_JABXXP010001049.1 GCF_013376155.1 Nguyenibacter vanlangensis | reverse complement strand
GGACCCTGGCCGCGCGCATCGTCGCCTGGGTGCTGGCCGTGGTGCTGGGCTGCCTGCTGCTGCTGGGCGCGCTGGTCGCCGGCTTCACCCGCTACGAGGTCACGGAACGGCTGGATAATTCGTTGCAGGAGGTCGCGGAACGGCTGGAATTCGTCATTTCCGCGATCGGCGCCGCCCCGCGCGGCGACGACGTCGCCCGCCTGCCCCAGGTCGGGCCGCGCACGCTCGCCTACCAGATCGCGACCCCGGACGGACGGCTGGTGCTGCGCTCGCAGAACGCGCCGGACCATCCCTTCGTGCCGCTGCTGCAGCCGGGCTTCTACGACCGGCCGCGCTTTCGCGTCTATGTCGTCCAGGCGACCGACGGCGGCCATTACATCCTGGTCGGCGAACCCACCTTCCACCGGCGCGAGGCCGTGCGCCGCGCCACGCTGATCTCCATCCTGCCGATGGTGGTCTTCCTGCCCTGCGTGTGGCTGCTGGTGCGCTGGGTGGTGCGCCGCGCCCTGCGCCCCCTGACCGACCTCCAGGCCGAAATCCGCGCCCGCGGCGGCGGCAACCTCACCCCCATCCCGCCTCTGAACCTGCCCGACGAATTGCTGCCCATCCACGCCGCGCTCAATTCCCTGCTGGATCGGCTGAAGAAGGCGCTCTCGACCGAACGCGCCTTCGCCGCCAACGCGGCGCACGAGCTGCGCAACCCGATCGGCGCCCTGCTGGCCCAGGCCCAGATGCTGCGCGAACAGATGCACGACCGGACGCAC
>NZ_JABXXP010001048.1 GCF_013376155.1 Nguyenibacter vanlangensis | reverse complement strand
GGTCAGCCCCCGCGCGCGCGACCGCGCGCCCTCCGCCCCCAGCAGCCAGCGGCGCAGTTCGGCCGCTTCCAGCCCCGACAGTTCGACTGAAAACGCGCCATCGGCGGCATCCAGCACATGATGCCCCTCGTCGAACACATAGCGGGTGGGAACATTGTCCTCGTCCGTCGCGCCGTCGCCGTCCATCGCATGCCAGGCGGCCTGGGCCATCACCAGCGCATGGTTGGCGATCACCAGGTCGGCCTCCCGCGCGCGGCGAATCGAATGTTCGACGAAACAGCGCTGGTAATGCGGGCAGGCGCCATGGATGCACTCGCCCCGCCGGTCGGCGATTCCGGCCAGCATGCCGCGCCCGAACAGGTCGCCGAACCATCCGGGCAGGTCACCGCCCGTCAGATCGCCATCCGCCGTCGCCCCGGCCCAGCGCGCGATCATCGACAGCGCGACGGTGGCGCCCGACGCGCCGGGGCGGCTGGCGGCGATATTCACCGCCTCTTCCATGTTCAGCAGGCACAGATAATTCTCGCGCCCCTTGCGCAGCACCACGTGCCGCCGCCGCACCGCCGGATCGGGATACAGGCGCGCCAGCTCGCCCTCGATCTGCCGCTGCAGGTGGCGGGTATAGGTGCTGATCCACACCGTCCCGCCATTGCGTTCCGCCCACAGGCTGGCCGGCGCGACATAGCCCAGCGTCTTGCCCGTGCCGGTCCCGGCCTCGGCCAGCACCATGTGCGGATCGCCCCGCACTATCCTGGGCGCGAAGGCCG
>NZ_JABXXP010001047.1 GCF_013376155.1 Nguyenibacter vanlangensis | reverse complement strand
CTGCTGGCCAATCCCGCCACGCCGCGCCGGCTGCTGGATCGCGGGGATGTCGAAGCCGCGCTGGACGGGTTGCCGGGCCGGATGGACCGGACCTATTCCTGGCCCTATCAGATGCATGGCTCGATCGGGCCGTCCTGCGCGGTGGCGGACTGGCGGGCGGAGGGCGTGACCGTCTGGTCCGGGACGCAGAACCCGCACATGCTGCGCGCCGACCTCGCCCAACTGGCGGGGGTGGAGGCGGCGCGGATTTCGATCGTCCGGCACGAGGCCGCGGGCTGCTATGGGCGCAATTGCGCCGACGATGTCTGCGGCGACGCGCTTTTGCTGTCGCGGGCGGTCGGTCGGCCGGTGCGGGTGCAACTGACCCGCGCGCAGGAGCATGTCTGGGAGCCCAAGGGCGCCGCGCAACTGATGCAGGTGCGCGGCGGCATCGCCGCGGACGGCAGTCCGGCGGCCTATGATTTTTCGACGCGCTATCCGTCCAATGTCTCGCCCCTGCTGGCGCTGGTGCTGACCGGGGTGGTGCCCGCCGCGACGCCGGCGGTGACGCAGATGGGCGACCGCACCAGCATCGCGCCCTATGCCTACGGCAATGCGCGGGTCACCGTGCACGACATGCCGCCGATCGCCCGGGCCTCGTGGCTGCGGGGGGTGTCGGCCATGCCGAACAGCTTTGCGCATGAATGCTATATCGACGAGCTGGCGGCGGCGGCCGGTGTCGATCCGCTGGATTATCGCCTGCGCCATCTGGCCGACGCGCGGGCGGC
>NZ_JABXXP010001046.1 GCF_013376155.1 Nguyenibacter vanlangensis | reverse complement strand
CCGGGGCCGAGGCGATCGCGATCGCCTTTCTGCACGCCTATGCCAATCCGGCGCACGAGCGCCGGGCCCGCGACCTGCTGGCCGAGGCGCTGCCCGAGGTGCCGATTTCGATTTCCAGCGCGGTCTGCCCGGAAATACGCGAATATGAGCGGACCTCGACCACCGTGGCCAACGCCTATGTCCAGCCGCTGATGGCCGGCTATCTGGGCCGGCTGCGCCAGGCGCTGGACGGGCGCGCCTTCCGGGGCGCGCTCTATCTGGTGACCTCGGGCGGGGGGCTGACGTCGCTCGAGGCCGCGCGGCAATTTCCGGTGCGGCTGGTGGAATCCGGCCCGGCCGGCGGGGCGATCTTCGCCGCGCAATGCGCCGGGCAATTGTCGGAGGGGCGGGTCCTGTCCTTCGACATGGGGGGCACCACCGCCAAGATCTGCCTGATCGAACGGGGGCAGCCGGCCTCCTCGCGTTTCTTCGAGGTGGATCGCACCGCGCGCTTCATGAAAGGATCGGGCCTGCCGCTGCGGATTCCGGTGATCGAGATGGTCGAGATCGGCGCGGGGGGCGGGTCGATCGCGCATCTGGACGCGATGCGGCGGGTTGTGGTCGGGCCGGAAAGCGCCTCTTCGGTGCCGGGGCCGGCCTGTTACGGACTGGGCGGCACGCGGCCGGCGGTGACCGATGCCGACCTGGTTCTGGGGCTGCTCCAGCCCGAAGGGTTCGCTGGCGGCGGCATGACCCTGCGGCCCGAACGGGCGGCGGCGGCGCTGGAT
>NZ_JABXXP010001045.1 GCF_013376155.1 Nguyenibacter vanlangensis | reverse complement strand
ACCGGGCCCGCGACCGGACGGGTGGTCAGCGACATTTCGGACGCGGCCCCCGATCCGGCCTGGTGGAACGTGTTCCACGATCCCGAATTGTCGGCGCTGGAACGCCGCGTGGCGTCGCAGAACCTGACGGTCGCCGTCGCCACCGCCCGCCTGGCGCAAAGCCGCTCGCAACTGCGCATCGCGGGGGCCGAGCGCTATCCGGGGCTGAGCGCCGCCGGATCGTACAGCAGGGTGCAATACAGCACCAAGGTGCTGCAGCGCATCGTCAGCAGCATCGGGCAGTCGGGCGAGCTGCCGCTGGCCAATACCACCAACCTGGCCGCCGAATCCGGCAAGTTCACCATCCCCGTGCTGGATATGTGGAGCGACAGCATCGACGCGACGTGGGAGGTCGATCTGTGGGGGCGCGTCCGCCGGCAATATGAGGCCGCGTCCGCCGACCTCGACGCGTCGATCGAGGCGCGGCGCGGGGTGCTGATCGCACAGATGGCCGAACTGGCGCGCGACTACATGATGCTGCGCGAGGCCCAGGCCGAGCTGCGCATCCTGCTGGATAATCGCGACACCGCGGCGCAGACGGTCGCGCTGAGCCGCCAGCGCAACGCGGCCGGCCTGGTCAGCGAACTGGACGTGCAGAGCGCGCAGGCCCAGCTCGACGCCGTGACGGCGCGGATTCCCCAGACCGAACAGCAGATCGCCCAGCAGGTGAACGCGTTGAGCCTGCTGCTGGGCGCCCCGCCCGCGGCCCTGGCGGGCGAGCTGCTGACGGAT
>NZ_JABXXP010001044.1 GCF_013376155.1 Nguyenibacter vanlangensis | reverse complement strand
CGCCGCCTGTTCGGCACGGTGCGGGCACGCGGCCGGCGGATCTTCATCACCGTCGACGATCGGCGCACGCTCTATACCGTCTCGGCCGTGTTTCGCGACGTCCCCCGTGACCGCACGCTGCGCCCCGACCTGCTGGCCGCCTTTCCACAGGCCATGAAGGACGTCATGCCCGCCTTCCATATCTGGGAGAGCAGCTCGGGCCAGATCTGGCTGCGGTTTCGCTCCGCCGCCGACGCAAACGCGCTGGCGGCCGGCCTGCCGGACTTCGTCCGGCGGCGCGCCAGCATGCCGCCGCAGTTGCAGCCCGGCTGGTACAAGCTGGCGCTGATGCCGCTGCTGGATGCGCATTTCCGCGATCTTCATCTCTATGGCGGCGACGACGATGGCAACAGCACCGACCGGCGGGTGGTCGACGCGCTGCAGATCGTCGGCGTCCTGGCCCTGGTGGCTGCCGCGATCAATTACGTCAATCTGGCGACCGCGCGCGCCGGACTGCGCGCGCGCGAGGTCGCGCTGCGCAAGGTTCTGGGCGCGACGCGTCCGCATCTGCTGGCCCAGTTTCTGGCGGAATCGATCTTGCTGCTGATCCCCTGCGCCGTGCTGGGCCTGGCGCTGGCGGAAATCGCCCTGCCGTTCGTCGACGGTCTGGGCGGCTGGTCGGTCAGGATCGATTATCTCTGGCTGATCCCGCGCCTGGTCGCCATCGTGCTGGTGGTCGGCATCGCCGCCGGCCTGTATCCGGCGCTGGTCCTGTCCGGCTACCGGCCGGCCG
>NZ_JABXXP010001043.1 GCF_013376155.1 Nguyenibacter vanlangensis | reverse complement strand
CTGGGACGCGGCCGGCGCGGGGGACGACCCGCATCACGGGCCGGTATCCACCCTGATCGACTGGGTGGGGGGACATCTGGGGGATGTCCCGCTGCTGGGGGTGGGGCACCGGGTGGTGCATGGCGGCGCGGATTTCATCGCGCCGGTGCGCGTGACGCCGGAGGTCATGGCGCGGCTGGAGGCGCTGACCCCGTTCGATCCGCTGCACCAGCCCGCCAGCCTGGGGCCGATCCGCGCGCTGGGCGCGTTGCGGCCGGACCTGCCGCAGGTGGCCTGTTTCGATACCGCGTTCCACCACACCATGCCCGAGACGGCGCGGCGCCTGGCGCTGCCGCGCCGCTATGAGGAAGGCGGGGTGCGGCGCTACGGGTTTCATGGCCTGTCCTATGACTATATCGCCGGCCGTCTGCCGGACCTGTCGCCCCGGCTGGCGGCGGGGCGGACGGTGGTCGCGCATCTGGGCAACGGAGCCAGCCTGTGCGCGCTGGCGGCGGGACGCAGCATCGAGACCACGATGGGGTTTTCGGTGCTGGACGGGCTGGTGATGGGCACGCGCTGCGGCCAGATCGACCCCGGCGTATTGCTGTACATGATGCGCGCCGAGGGGCTGGACGCCGCCGGGATCGAGGATGTGCTGTACCGGCGGGCCGGGCTGCTGGGCGTATCCGACCTGTCGGCCGACATGCGCGACCTGCATGCGCGGGCCGGATCCGACGGGCGGGCGGCGCAGGCGCTGGCGCTGTTCGTCTACCGGCTGACGCAGCAGGTCGGCG
>NZ_JABXXP010001042.1 GCF_013376155.1 Nguyenibacter vanlangensis | reverse complement strand
CACGGGCACCTGGCCGGCCTGCATGCGCGCGATCAGGGATTCGCCGTCGATCGACGCGATCCGGGCCTTGCCGTGCGCGCCGTCGGTGCGTAGCGGGACCTGCCAGCCGTGCCAGGAGCGCGCCTCGACGCCCAGCGTCTGCAGCGCGATGGCCAGCAGGCCGCTGGTGACCTGTTCGCCGGTGGCGACGACCGCGTCATATTCGCGCGCATCGTGCAGCGGGGACAGGGATTGGCAGTAGCCGACCAGGCGGTTGGTGACGCCGGACATGGCGGAGACGACCACCGCGACCTCGCACCCCGCGGCGACCTGCTTGTGGACTTTTTCGGCCACCGCGCGAATCCGGTCGAGATCGGCCACCGAGGTGCCGCCGAATTTCATGACGATCCGCGGGACGGTACGAGGCATGGACAAGGCTCTCCAGTTCGGCGCCCAATTCGGTGGGATGGGCCGTTCCAGCCCGTCGGAACCGCCCGGAGCGGCCGAGGGGGCATTGCGGTTATCCGCAAGGCGCGTCACATACCCTTCCACCGTTGCGCCGTCCAGCGGGAGATGGCGCGCGCACAGGTGGGGGAACCATGCAGGTCAATGATACGTCCCGGCACGCCATGCCGGGCGCCGATGCTGTTTCCGACTCGGTGGCGCCGGATGAGATCGCGCGGTTCAGCGCGCTGGCCGATCGGTGGTGGGACCCGTCGGGGCCGATGCGGCCGCTGCATGCGATGAACGGGCTGCGCCTGGACTGGACGCGCCGCCACCTGCCCGCTCCGCTGG
>NZ_JABXXP010001041.1 GCF_013376155.1 Nguyenibacter vanlangensis | reverse complement strand
ACCTCGGCCCCGTCATCGAGGCGCAGCCGCCCGAACCCGTCGCCGGCGCCCAGCACGATGCCGGCAAAGCGCCTGCGGCCGTCGATCGGCAGGTTCACCTCGGCCTTCGCCAGGTGGCCGGCGAAGCGGTTCCAGTCCTTCGCCCGCGTCAGCGGCCGGTCGATCCCGGCCGACGAGACCTCGAGCGTCCAGGCGCCGGGCAGCGGGTCCTCGACGTCCAGCACCGCGCCCACCGCATGGCTGATCTGCTCGCAATCCTCGATCGCGATCAGCGTGCCGTCGGCGCGGTCGGCCATGATCTGCACGGTCGGGCTCTCGCGGCCCAGGATCGCCACCCGGACCAGCTCGAATCCCATGTCGGCCAGGACGGGGGCCACCAGGGCGGCCACCTTGGCATCGAGGCCGGTCAGAAAGGGCAGATCTTCGTCCAAAACAAAAAAGGCGGCCGCTCGGGCCACCCCCCAAAAAAACGGAGATGAAGGAATGGCCTCCATATAGGACACTCCGCGCCCCGCCGCAAGGTCCCCACGTCGTCGCCGCCGGCCGCCGGCTTGCATCCCGCGCATCACAAAAACATGGTACATTACATTACAAACAGGTGGACGTTCGATACTTGCACGCGGCGCCGGGCCAAACGCATGATGCCGCCATGAGGCACATGCCCGAACCCGAACCCGGCGCCGCGGCGGATGAGTCCGGTCCTGCCAGGGGCAGGCCGCTCTGGTACGGTCTGGCGGCCGGCGTGATCGTCGTGGCCGGGTTCAGCGCCCGCAT
>NZ_JABXXP010001040.1 GCF_013376155.1 Nguyenibacter vanlangensis | reverse complement strand
GTCGCAGCCGCGCCCCGAGCGGATCCTGATGGCGGCCCAGGCGCTGCGCGCCGGGCTGAGCGTCGAGGAGATCCATGCCGCGTGCCGTTTCGAGCCGTGGTTCCTTCGCGAATTGCAGAAGATCGTCGCGGCCGAGCACGCCGTGGTGCAAGACGGGCTGCCGCGCGACGCGCAGGGGCTGCGCCGGCTGAAGGCGATGGGGTTCTCGGACGTGCAGCTTGGCCGGCTGTCGGGCACCGAGGCGCATGAGATCGCCGCCCTGCGCGCGCGTCTGGCGGTGGCGCCGGTCTATAAGCGGATCGATACCTGCGCGGGCGAGTTCGCCTCGGCCACGCCTTACATGTATTCGACCTATGAAGGCGGGTTCGGGGTGCCGGAATGCGAAAGCCGCCCCACCGGCCGCCGCAAGATCGTGATCCTGGGCGGCGGGCCGAACCGCATCGGCCAGGGGATCGAGTTCGATTATTGCTGCGTCCATGCGGCCTATGCGCTGCGCGAGGCCGGGTTCGAGACCATCATGGTCAATTGCAACCCGGAGACCGTGTCGACCGATTACGACACCTCGGACCGGCTGTATTTCGAGCCGCTGACGGCCGAGGACGTGATCGGGCTGATCCGCCGCGAGCAGGAGCAGGGCGAGGTCCTGGGCTGCATCGTGCAATATGGCGGGCAGACGCCGCTGAAATTGTCGCGGGCGCTGGAGGCGGCGGGGATCGCGCTGCTGGGCACGCCGGCCGACGCCATCGACCGCGCCGAGGACCGCGAGCGCTTCCA
>NZ_JABXXP010001039.1 GCF_013376155.1 Nguyenibacter vanlangensis | reverse complement strand
CAGCGAGTGCGCGCGCCCGGTCTGCCTGAAATCGGCATAGCGGAGTTTCAGGGTGACGGTGCGGCCGGACAATCCACGCCGGGCGCAGGCCTGCCAGACCCGGGCGGACAGATCGTCCAAGGCCGCGGCGGCCTGCGGCCAGTCCCGGATGTCGCGGTCGAATGTCCGTTCGGCCCCCAGCGATTTGCGGGGCCGGTCGGGTTCGACCGGACGGTCGTCCCGTCCGCGCGCGATGCCGTGATAGAAGGCCGCGGCCTTGCCGAAATGCCGGGCCAGGCCGGCCATGTCCCAGGCGCGGAGGTCCAGGCCGGTACGGATGCCCAGCGCGTGCATGCGTGCCGCCGTGGCCGGGCCGATGCCGTGGAAGCGCTCGACCGGCAGCGCCTCGACGAAGCGCGGTCCCATGCGGGGGGTAATCACGTACAGCCCGTCCGGCTTGCGATGGTCGGATGCCAGCTTGGCCAGGAATTTGTTGTAGGACACGCCGGCCGAGGCGGTCAGGCCGGTTTCGGCCCGGATGGCGGCGCGGATGTCCTGGGCGATGGCGGTGGCCGAGGGGCGGGCGACCAGCGGCACGGTGACGTCCAGATAGGCCTCGTCCAGCGAGAGGGGCTGAATCAGTGCGGTATAGCGCGCGAAGATGGCGTGGATCTGCGCCGAGACGGCGCGATAGACGTCGAAGCGCGGCGGCACGAACACCAGGTCGGGGCAGCGGCGCAGGGCGGTGACCGACGGCATGGCCGAGCACACGCCGAAGCGCCTGGCCTCATAGCTG
>NZ_JABXXP010001038.1 GCF_013376155.1 Nguyenibacter vanlangensis | reverse complement strand
GTGAAGGCCGCGGCGGCGGGATCGGGCGGCTCGGCCGCACCCGCCGCCGGGGGGACGGCCGGCAAGACGGTCAGGCCGGCGGCGAGACAAAAGACGGCAAGACGGGAGACGAAGACGGATCGGACCATGCGGCGATGGTGCTGCGGCCGTTTCCAAAAGGCAACAGCCTGAAAGAACGACGGCGTGGCCGGGCAGGACGCTACGACTGGTCCGGCGTATCGATCGGCTGGAAGCGCGGCAGGCCGTCCACGTCCTCGACCCACATGGCCAGCGGCCGGACCCAGTAATCGCCGCGCGCCTCGCTGCGATAGGTGACGAGCCATTCCTCGGTCTCGGAATGGCGGCCGACGCAGATCAGCGTGTACAGGCCGCCCTTGTAATGCCGATAGAGGCCCGGCCGCGTCCGTTCAGCCTGGTTCATGTGTCGCAACTCCGCTCCGATCCGCCCGGCGCCCCAAATCGGAATTCCGAATCGGGATTCCGAAATCCGCCGGATGTCGGATTCACGGTGGACACCGGATAAGACAATAATTTTAGTGGTCTGCCGCCCGGCAGCCAATCCGGGGTAATCTGACCTTGGCCGCCCCCGGCCGATCCCGGCCGGCGGCCCGTCGGCCGGCCGACGCGAACCGACGGAACCTTGTCGCATGAACCGCCCGCCCCGTCACACCCTTGCGATCCTGCCCGCGTTCCCTGCGGCGATGCTGCTGCTGGCGCCGCTGTTGCTTGCATCGGGCAGCGCGGCCGCGTCCGGCCATGTGGCGCATCGCCAGGCCAT
>NZ_JABXXP010001037.1 GCF_013376155.1 Nguyenibacter vanlangensis | reverse complement strand
CGGCCGATCACCTGTTCGGTCGCCGGGTTCAGCACGTCGATGAACCGGCCGTCGGCCGCCGGGGTCCATCGCCCGTCGATGAACAGCAGCGTGTCGGGATAGTGGGGCATGGCGGGGCGACTCCGAAGTGCCGGGACGATCGGCCCGGCGGGGCCGGGTGCAATTCCGCCCGACCCTGCCCGAAGCGGCCGCGCGGGTCAAAGCCCGCGCGTGTCCCCCGCGCGTGTCCGATGCATATCCCCCGATGCATATCCGATGCACCGCGCGCGCGGTTGCCGCGTTCTTGCGGATCGGGTGGGATGATGCCGGGGGCGGGAACAGGGACGGAGGCGGATGATGTTCAGGGCCATCGTGATCGACAAGGACGCGAACGGGTACCATGCGGGCCTGCGCGCGCTGGAGCCGGTGCGGCTGCCGGACGGCGACGTGACGGTGCGGGTGGAATATTCGTCGCTGAACTATAAGGACGCGCTGGCGATCACCGGGCGCGCGCCCGTCGTGCGGAATTTTCCCATGGTGCCGGGCATCGACCTGGCCGGCGTCGTGACCGAATCCGACCATCCGGATTACCGCCCGGGCGACCGGGTCGTGCTGAACGGCTATGGCATCGGCGAAAGCCATTGGGGCGGGCTGTCGCAACTGGCGCGCGTGCGGGGCGACTGGCTGGTCCCCCTGCCCCGGGCGTTCAGCACCCGGCAGGCCATGGCGATCGGCACCGCGGGCTATACCGCCATGCTGTGCGTGCTGGCGCTGGAGCGCCAGGGGCTGACGCCGGGGT
>NZ_JABXXP010001036.1 GCF_013376155.1 Nguyenibacter vanlangensis | reverse complement strand
CTGGCCGGCATGGGGGCCATGTTCGCCGGCCGGCCCGACCTGCTGCCGCCCCCGGCGCAATGGGTGCTGGCGACCCTGGTGCAGGGCATCTGCGGCCGCGATTTCTACCGCCATGCCTGGAACGCGCTGCGCGGCGGCGGCGCCAACATGGACGTGCTGGTCGTCATGGGCACCAGCGTCGCCTGGCTGGCCAGCACCGCCACCCTGCTGCTGGGCCATGCCGGACCGCTTTATTTCGAGTCCGGCGCCACGGTCATCACCCTGGTCCTGCTGGGCCGGCTGCTCGAAACCCGCGCCCGCGACCGCACGCGCGCGGGCGTGGAAAGCCTGATGCGCCTGCAGCCGCAGATCGCCCATCTCGACATCGACGGCACGATCCAGGACCGGCCGGCCGGCAGCCTGCATGTCGGCGACGTCTTCATCGTCCGCCCGGGCGAAAGCGTCCCGGTGGACGGCACCATCCTGCAAGGCAGCTCCGACATCGACGAATCCATGCTGACCGGCGAGGCCGTGCCGGTCGGCAAGGGCGCGGGCGACCCGGTGTTCGGCGCCACGATCAATCGCGACGGCGTGCTGCGCGTCCGGGCCCGGCGGGTCGGCGCCGACACCACGCTCGCCCGCATCGTCCGCATGGTCCAGCAGGCCCAGGGCAGCAAGGATCCGGTCCAGCATCTGGTGGATCGGGTCTCCGCCGTCTTCGTGCCGGTGGTGCTCGGTATCGCCGCCCTGACCTTCCTGGCCGGCTGGGCGGTCACCGGCCATCCGGCGGGCGCGCTGAC
>NZ_JABXXP010001035.1 GCF_013376155.1 Nguyenibacter vanlangensis | reverse complement strand
CCTGGGCGTCGCGCGCCGTGCCGCCGGCCAGGCTGCCGCCGCCGGCCACCACTTCCTCGCGCAGCAGGCGTCCGACCCGGCCATTGATGCCGGCGATGCCGATGCGGACCGTTTCTGTCGTCATATCCGGGGCCCAAAATACGGATGGCGGCGCGACCGGGGGATCGCGCCGCCTGGATTATCCACGGTGCGAGTTGGGGGGATCACCATGGACCCTCGATTTCTACCCCTAACCGGCACCCCTTTCAACCGCGGCGGCGGACCGACGCGTTCAGAGCTTGCCTTCGAAGAAATCGCGCACCTTGCCGAAGAAGCCGGCGCTTTCGGGGTTGGCGCGCTCGTGGTCGCCGCCGTCGCCTTCGAATTCGTCGAGCAGCTCGCGCTGGCGCTTGGTCAGGTGGCGCGGGGTCTCGACCGAGACCTGGATATACATGTCGCCGCGCGCCGCCGAGCGCAGGACCGAGAAGCCCTTGCCGCGCAGGCGGAAATTCTCGCCGGTCTGGGTGCCGGCGGGGACCCTGACCTTGGCGCGCGAGCCGTCGACCACCGGGACCTCGATTTCGGTGCCCAGGGCCGCCTGGGTCATGCGCAGGGGCACGCGGCAATAGATGTTGGCGCCGTCGCGCTGGAAGATCGGGTGGGGCTCGACCGCGACATGGACGTACAGATCGCCCGGGGGTACGCCCTTGCCGCCGGACTCGCCCTCGCCGGACAGCCGGATGCGCGTGCCGTCCTCGACGCCTGCCGGGATCGGGACGTCGAGCGTGCGCTGGCGCTCGAC
>NZ_JABXXP010001034.1 GCF_013376155.1 Nguyenibacter vanlangensis | reverse complement strand
CGGCTTGGGCGCCGCCGCCTCGGGGGCGGCCGCTTCCTCGGTGGTCGCGGTGATCTTGCGGCCCAGCCCGATCTCGCGCGCCAGCGTGGAACGCCGCTCGGCGTAATTCGGTGCCACCATCGGATAATCCGCCGGCAGGCCCCAGCGTTCACGATATTGTTCCGGCGTCATGCCATAGGCGCTCTGCAGATGCCGCTTCAGCATCTTCAGCTTCTTCCCGTCCTCCAGACAGATCACATAGTCCGGGAAGACCGAGCGCTTGATCGGCACCGCCGGCTGCAGTTTCTCGGGCTCGGGCGCCGCCTGCCCCAGCGACGTCAGGGCCTGGTAGACCTGTCGGATCAGGTCCGGAACGCCATCGGCCATGACGGAGTTGTTCGAGAGATGAGCCGACACGATCTGTGCCGTCAGTTCCAGCAAGGAGGCATCCTGCTCAATGTCCGACATAGCGATTTCCCATTTCTTTCGTTTATTATTCCAGTTGCGATTCGCATCACGTTTCTAATATGACGCATACGGAAATCATAAGGTCATCAAATATTTAATACAATGACCTTTTCAAATTTTAACGAAAGCCCCCAACCAATGGCCGAACGCCCAAGTAAATGTCACCCGCTGGTCGTATTCGGCAGCGTCAATATCGACATGGTGGCTCGCCTGCACACCCTGCCCGTCCCCGGCGAGACCCTGCATGCCCAGGGCGCGCATCTCGGCCTCGGCGGCAAGGGCGCCAACCAGGCCGTGGCCGTGGCCCGCCTGGGCGCTCCGGTCACCCTGGCCG
>NZ_JABXXP010001033.1 GCF_013376155.1 Nguyenibacter vanlangensis | reverse complement strand
CCGGCCGGCCGGCCGGCCGGCGAGACGGCGGCGCTGTTCCTGATCCGCCAGGTGCATGCCCATCCGCACCAGGTGACCATCGTGGCGGCCGGGCCGATGACCAACCTGGCGCTGGCGATCCGCCTCGACCCGGAATTCGCCGGGCTGTGCCGGCAACTGGTCTTCATGGGCGGGCTGGTGGACGGCAATCTGGGCCAGGTGACCGCCAGCGCCGATTACTATACCGATTTCAACCTGATGTTCGATCCCGAGGCCGCCGACATCACGCTGACGGCGGCGTGGCCGAAGATCGTTTCGGTGGGCGGGGTGGCGAACCCGCTGCGCATGACGCCCGAGATCCTGGCGCGGGCGACGCGGCATGCCGGCGGGCTGAGCCGCTATCTGACGCAATATTATCATCCCCAGCCGATGTGGGACGAGCTGGCGGCGGCGATCGCGGTCGATCCCGCGATCGTCACAGGCTCGGTCTCGGCCTATATGGATGTCGACCTGGCCCACGGGCCCAATCGCGGCTATGCCCATGTCTGGCCGGAACAGACGCGCCCGCACATGGGCGAGCGGCCGGTCGAGATCGTCACCGCCATCGACCGGGCGCGTTTCGTTGCGGATTTCGCCGATGCCGCAGGGAGGATTGCGCCGTGAACCAGAATGCGACCCCGGCCGCCGACGCATATCCGCGCGAGGGCGACTTGCCCGAGACCAACTTGCCCGAGGGCGACTTGAACGATCCCGCGCTGCGCGACCGGGCGGTGCGGGCCGCGCGCGGGCTGGCGCCGTTCGAC
>NZ_JABXXP010001032.1 GCF_013376155.1 Nguyenibacter vanlangensis | reverse complement strand
ATCACGCCCAGCGCGCGTCCTTCCTGCGCCTGCGGGAGCTGCTGCCCCCCGTTCCGGCCAGCCTGGCGGCGTCGTCGGGCCTGTTCATGGGCGACGTGTGGCATTTCGACATGGTGCGCCCCGGCGCCGCGCTGTACGGGATCAATCCCACGCCCGGCTGGCCCAACCCGATGCGGCCGGTGGTGCGCCTGCAGGCACGGATCGTCCAGACGCGCATGATCGGCCCCGGCACGGCCGTGGGCTACGGCGCGGCCTTCATTGCCGACCGGCCCAGCCGCATCGCGACCCTGGCCGTGGGCTACGGCGACGGATTCCCCCGCGCGATCGGTGGCCACGGCACCGCGATCCTGCCCGCCCGGCCCGAGATCGGGCTGCCGATCGTCGGCCGGATGTCCATGGACTGCCTAGCGGTGGACGTGACCGAGCTGGACGACACGCCGCTGCCCCCCGGCACGGCGCTGGACCTGATCGGCCCGCATTGCCCCATCGAGGCCGCCGCCCTGGCCGCCGGCACGATCGGGTACGAACTGCTGACCGGCCTGGGCGCGCGCTATCACCGGATCTACACCGCAAAATGAAAAGAGCGGAGACGCGACTGCGTCTCCGCTCTTCCATCCGGGCCGGACCGCAATCCGGCCGTGGCGTGATCAGGCGATCACTTCGAGGGCGCGGCGGCCTTCTTCTTGTGATGCTTGTGGTGGCCGTGCTTCTTCGGCGCTTCGGTCGGAGCAGCCGGAGCAGCCGGAGCAGCCGGGGCGGCCGGAGCGGCAGGCGCCGCCTCG
>NZ_JABXXP010001031.1 GCF_013376155.1 Nguyenibacter vanlangensis | reverse complement strand
GATTCGTTCGGCCAGGCGCGCGCCCACCCCGGATACGCGGGTCAGGCCGGCCTTATCCGCCGCGGCGATCACCGCCGCCAGATCGGCCGGCGACAGGGCGGAGAGAATCCCCAGCGCCAGCTTCGCCCCCACCCCCTGCACGGTGGTCAGCAGGCGGAACCAGTCCCGTTCCGCCGGCTCGGCGAAGCCGTAGAGCAGGAACGCATCCTCGCGCACCACGGTCTCGACCAGCACGCGCGCGACCTCGGGCGGGTGGGGCAACGCGGCGAGGGTGCGCGTCGAGGCATGGACCAGATAGCCGACGCCATGAACGTCGACCACGCAGCGATCGGCTTCGACCTGTCCCACCAGGCCGGTCAACTGCGCGATCATGCCATGCGCGTCCCGGCCATGACGCGCAGTGCGCTGGCCCGGTGATGGGCGTGGCAGATCGCCACCGCCAGGGCATCGGACGCATCGGCCCGGCGGATCGTCGCTCCGGGCAGCAGGCGGCGCACCATCATCTCGACCTGGTCCTTGCTGGCGGCGCCGGTGCCCACCACCGCCCGCTTCACCGCCATGGCACCGTATTCGGAAACCCCGATCCCGGCCAGCGCGGGCACCAGCAGCGCCACCCCGCGGGCATAGCCGAGTTTGAGCGTCGAGGCGCCGTTGCGGTTGACATAGGTTTCCTCGACCGCGGCCTCGGCCGGGGCATGAACGCGCACCAGGTCGAGCAGCGCGTCATGCAGCCGCCGCAGCCGGTCGGGCACCGCCGCGTCGCCGTCGGTCGCGATCACGCC
>NZ_JABXXP010001030.1 GCF_013376155.1 Nguyenibacter vanlangensis | reverse complement strand
CCGTGGCCCGGGGGCGCCGCGCGCCGTCGCGCCGGCCGTTCGGCCTGCGCGAGCAGAAACTGGCCTACCCCGACCGGGAGGGATATCACCGGCACTGGTTCAACGACGAGCCGGGGCGCATCGCGCGCGCCCAGGACGCGGGCTATGCCCAGGTGATGGACGATTCGGGAAAACCCGTGTGCATGACGGTGGGTGTCGCACGCGGGGGCGGTCCGCTGATTGCGTACTTGATGGAGGTCCCGGTCGAATGGTATCGAGAGGACATGGCGGCGCAGGAAGCGGGCCACCAGGAGCTGATGGCCCAGATTCGCGAGGGACGCGTGCCCGGCGGGCCGACCGGCGCGGACCGCAACGCGCAATATGTGCCGCGTGACATGGGCATTTCCATTCGCGAGGAACGGCGCTGAGGCGGGCGTGAGGCAAGGCGTAACGCAAGACGTGACGCCGGACGTGATGCAAGACGTGATGCAAGAGGGGGGACGCCCCGCATCATATCCGGTTCGGCGCGCCAGGATGGCGCCGGGCCGGTTCAGGCAGACCAGGCAATGACGACCGGCCCCTGTACAGCGGGCCGTCCTTTCAATCCTGCAGAGGTTCTGCCAGATGAATGCCAATTCTCCATTCGGCCTGCGGCCGATGGCCTATGCGTCCGGCGCGCCCTATGGCGGCGGGGTGCAGGTCTATTACGTGCCCGCGTCCAACGCGACGCCCCTGTTTCTCGGCGATCCGGTGCTGGCGCTGGGCGGCGCCGCCGATGCCAGCGGCGTGCCGGCGGTGGGGATC
>NZ_JABXXP010001029.1 GCF_013376155.1 Nguyenibacter vanlangensis | reverse complement strand
GGCCCCCGGCCGCCCAGCCGGGCCCGCGCGCGCCCCGCGCCCCACGCTACGTCCGTCAATTCCAGTTGCCCGAAGAACATGCAGCGATCCATTGCAGACATGACGCCCGGATAGGGGCACATACGACAGACAGACATATAGGCACAGTCGCGGCACTGGACAAAACCGGGGACGAAACCCGCGACGAAACCAGCCGCCCGCTGCTCCCACCTCAACAGGACATACAGGCTCATGACCGGACTGGACCCCGACGATTGGGACGAACTGCGCGGCCTCGGCCACCGCATGCTGGACGACATGTTCGACCATCTGGCCGGCCTGCGCGACGGCCCGGTCTGGCGCAAGCTGCCCGACGATTTCCGCGCCGGCCTGCGCGACCAGCCTTTGCCCACCGCGCCCACGGCGCCCCAGGCGCTGTACGAACGGTTCCGCGACCAGGTCGCTCCCTATGCCACCGGCAATACCCATCCGGGCTTCATGGGATGGGTGCATGGCGGCGGCACCGCGATCGGCATGCTGGCCGAAATGCTCGCCGGGGGGCTCAACGCCAATTGCGGGGGCCGCGACCACGCACCGGTCGAAATCGAGCGCGCGGTCATCGGTTGGGCGGCGAAAATCATGGGCTTCCCCGCCGATTCGTCCGGCCTGCTGGTCACCGGCTCCTCCATGGCCAACCTGATCGCCGTGATCACCGCCAGCCGCGCCACCCCCAACGGCGCGTCCTTGCGACAGCAGGGGGTCGGCGGCCGCCGCCTGGTCGGCTACGCGGCCGAAACCGCCCAT
>NZ_JABXXP010001028.1 GCF_013376155.1 Nguyenibacter vanlangensis | reverse complement strand
GCCGCGCCCACAGATGGACCCGCGCGCCGGCCCGCGCGGCCTGGACGGCCAGCGCGATGCCCCAGGCCCCGGCCCCGATGACGGCTATGCGTGTCGCGTTCATGACCCTGCTCCCTTGCCCTGTTTTCTGGGCCCTGTTTTCTGGCCCCCGTTTCCTGGGCCCCGCTTCCCGGCCTATTCCCCGGCGATCCGCGTCGCGCCGGCCTCTCCTGTCCCATCCGGGGACAGGTGGGCAAGGGCCCGCAGCGCCGAAAGTCCCTGTTCGACAAAGCCATAGGGCGGATTGACCACCACCAGCCCGCTGCCATTCAGCCGCGCCGGGTCCAGCGGCGGCCGCAGGGTCAGTTCCAGCGCCACGATGTCGCGAATCCCCGAATCGCGCAGCGAATCGCGGAAGGCACGCACCGGCGCGCGATTCTTGATCGGATACCATGCCGCGATGATGCCGGTGGCGAATCGCCGGTGCGCCGCTGCGATCCCGGCCGCCAGCCGGGCAAATTCGTCCGGCTGCTCGAACGGCGGGTCGATCAGCACCAGCCCGCGCTTCGCCTCGCGCGGCGGCAGCAGCGCGCCCAGCGCCTGGTAGGCGTCGCGGGCATGGACCGAAACCTGCGGATTGCCGGCAAAGACGGCGCGCAGCGCGCGACTGTCCTCGGGATGCAGTTCGCAGCAGACCAGCCTGTCCTGCGGGCGCAGCATCATCGCGGCGATCAGCGGCGACCCCGGATAGGCGGCGGGCGCCCCGGCCCGGCGCACCAGGTCCAGATAGGCGTCGGGCACGCC
>NZ_JABXXP010001027.1 GCF_013376155.1 Nguyenibacter vanlangensis | reverse complement strand
CGCCACGAAATCGGCACGGTCGAACCGGGAATGGTGGACGAAGGGCAGCGCCAACTGGCCGGTCGCGCCGGCCGCGGCCGCCGCATCGGGCGCCGCGCCGGGATGTTCGGGATGTTTCTGTGCCGTCCGTTCAACCACCGCTTTGCGCGCCGCCTTCCTCTGCCGTAAAGGAACCGGTGAGCGTTTACCCTACCTTGTCCCGTTCTTCGACCCCCGCGCGGCGCGCCGGGCGAAATTCGCGGCAATCTGACGACGAAGGCCAGCCCCCATGCGTTCCGTCCCCCCTTCCCTGCCGGCCGCCACGTCTTCCGGCGGCGCCACCTATCGCGATGCCGGCGTGGATATCGCGGCCGGTGACGCGCTGGTCGATGCGATCAAGCCTGCCGCCAGGGCGACCGACCGGCCCGGCACCATGGGCGGGCTGGGCGGATTCGGCGCGCTGTTCGACCTGAAGGCGGCGGGGTTTGCCGATCCGGTCCTGGTGTCCTGCACCGACGGGGTGGGTACCAAGCTGATGGTCGCGATCGAAAGCGGCCTGCACGAGACGGTGGGAATCGACCTGGTGGCGATGTGCGTCAATGACCTGGTCGTCCAGGGGGCGGAGCCGCTGTTCTTCCTGGATTATTTCGCGACCGGGCGGCTGGCGGTGGACGATGCGGCCAAGGTGGTGCGCGGCATTGCCGAGGGATGCCGGGGAGCGGGCTGCGCCCTGGTCGGCGGCGAGACGGCCGAGATGCCCGGCATGTACGGGCCGGGCCATTACGACCTGGCCGGTTTTTCGGTCGGCG
>NZ_JABXXP010001026.1 GCF_013376155.1 Nguyenibacter vanlangensis | reverse complement strand
CCGCGCGGGCTCGGGCAGGCCGCGCGCGGCGGCGGGAATCCGTCGCAGATAGACCGGGTCGCCCAGCAGGGGATGGCCGTGGGCAGCGAAATGCACCCGGATCTGGTGGGTGCGGCCGGTGGCCAGCCTGCATTCCACCAGGCTGACGGCGCCGTGGAAGCTCTGCCGGGTGTGGTAATGGGTCAGCGCCTGCTTGCCGCCATGGGTGACCATGGCCATGCGCTTGCGATCGCGCTTGTCCCGGCCGATCGCGCCTTCGAACGATCCGCTGGACGGCGCCATCATGCCCCAGGCCAGCGCCAGATAAATGCGGTCGATGTCCCGGGCGGCGAATGCCTCGGACAGCGCCGCGTGCGCGGCTTCGGTTTTGGCCACCACCATCACGCCCGACGTGTCCTTGTCCAGCCGGTGGACGATGCCCGGCCGCCGTTCGCCGCCGATGCCGGTCA
Organism: Nguyenibacter vanlangensis; assembly: GCF_013376155.1. Classification (GTDB taxonomy): domain Bacteria; phylum Pseudomonadota; class Alphaproteobacteria; order Acetobacterales; family Acetobacteraceae; genus Gluconacetobacter; species Gluconacetobacter vanlangensis. The sequence goes on along the minus strand of NZ_JABXXP010001026.1, from coordinate 340 downwards.
GGCTGTCGCCGCAATGGGCCAGCAGCGCGTTGACCAGCGTGCCGTCCTCGTTCCCCGGCGCGGGGTGGACCACCAGGCCGGCCGGCTTGTCCAGCACGATCAGGTCGGAATCCTCGTACAGCACGGTAAAGGGAATCGCCTGTGCCTGCGGCGTCGCGGGCATTGCGGGCGGCACCCTTATTTCATAACACAGGCCGGCCCGGACCGGATCGGCCGGATCGCGCAGGACCGCGCCGTCGCGCAGCACGTGCCCCGCTTCCATCAGCGCCTTGACGCGGGACCGCGACAGCGTGCCCAGCCTGTCGGCCAGGAAACGGTCGGTGCGCCGGCCGGCATCCCC
>NZ_JABXXP010001025.1 GCF_013376155.1 Nguyenibacter vanlangensis | reverse complement strand
GGACCGCCGGATGCGGCACGATCGCCGGTTCGGCCCGAGCCGCGCCCCCGGGGGACAGGGAAAGGGCCGCCGCAAGCCCGGCGAGGGCGAGCGGACGGAAGAAAACCGGAACAGGCAGGGACATCGGGCGGGCGGTTCCTGAAAAGCGGGTCGTCGGTAAACAGGTCGTCGGCAAGACGGGCATCCTGGAGACGGGCATCCTAGAGCATGATCCCGGCGGACGGAAATCGGGGAAACCAGGCAGGGGGACAACCGTGATAACCCCCGTGCGCGGCGGGAAGTTCCCCCTTGGCGGCTTTTGAAAAACGCCTGCTACAGCGCGGCGCCGCCGGGCGCGCCGGTCAGGTCCACCAGCCAGGCCGCCACGGCCTCGCCCAGCAGGCGGTACCCGCGATCGCCCATATGCAGCCCGTCGGGCGACAATTCGTCGCGCGCTAGGCCCAGTTCGGCGCACCAGGATTTCATGCGGGCATAGCGGCCGAAGACCGGGATCCCCAGGTCGGCGCCGATGCGGTGCACCGCGGCGACGAAGGCCGGGAAGGCGGCGCATTCCTCGAGCATCCGGCAATATTGCGGGTCCATCAGCACCAGCTCCGCCCCCGCCGCGCGGGTGGCCATGAGGTCCTGCCGGGTCAGTGCCTCGTAGGTCTCGACCGGCACGCCCTGCCAGGCATCGTTGCTGCCGGTCTGCCAGAGCACCAGGTCCGAGCCGTCGGCCAGCAGGTCGGCCAGGCGCGCATGCATCTCGGCCGCGCCGTTGCCGCCGACCCCGCGATTGATCACGGCGAG
>NZ_JABXXP010001024.1 GCF_013376155.1 Nguyenibacter vanlangensis | reverse complement strand
GATCCCCTTCTCTGCGCCCCCCTTCTCTGCGCTCCCCTGGCGCCGCACCGGACGGACCCCACCGCCCGCGTGGCCTTCCTGGTCGACGGGGTGCAGGACGTCCGCCCCGCCGCCGCGCCAGCCACCCCCATCCCCGACGACATGGCCGCCGAATGGCTGACGGGGGAAATCGAACTGCCGGGCGGACGGTCCGCCCTGCTGATGGACCCGGCCCGCCTGCTGCTGGAACGCGAACGGCAGCATCTCGCGCAACTGGCCACGGCCGATTCGGTGCGCGCCGCCCTGTGGGGTGACGATATCTGGGGTGACGATGTCTGAACGCGGGCGCACCCTGGAACGGCTCGCGGCCCGCATCGTCGCGCGCACCGGCCTGCATTACTATGCCGACAAGATGGACCTGCTGGACATCATCCTGGCCCGCCGCATGGAAGCCTGCCATTGCGCCCGCCCGATGGATTATCTCTCGCTGCTCTCCGACCCCCATGGCGGCGAAACCGAATGGCGGGCGCTGGAATCCGCCGTGACGATCGGCGAGACCTTCTTCTTCCGCTACGCCGAGCAGTTCCACGCGCTCGAAGCCACCATCCTGCCCGACCTGATCCGGCGCCTGCACGGCCTGCGCACCCTGCGGATCTGGAGCGTCGGCTGCGCCAACGGGGCCGAGCCCTACTCGCTGGCCATCCTGCTGCGCCGCCTTCTCGCCGCGCGGGGCGAGACGGGCTGGCGGATCGAAATCCTCGGCACCGACATCAGCCTCCACGCGCTGGACCGCGCGCGCCGGGCCGAATAC
>NZ_JABXXP010001023.1 GCF_013376155.1 Nguyenibacter vanlangensis | reverse complement strand
AGGCGGCGCAACGGGCCGGTCATGGCGCGCGCCGCCCCGGCAGGGTGGCGATGGTCACGATGTCGGCCAGCGTGGTCAGCACCAGATAGGCCAGGCAGAAGACCAGGGCGCAGGCCTGCACCGTCGGCACGTCGCGCGCGGTGACGGCATCGACCATCAGCCCCGCGACGCCCGGATAGGCGAAGACGGCCTCGATCACCACCACCCCGCCCAGCAGCGAGGACAGGCTGAGCGCCACCGCGTTCACCACCGGCCCCACGGCGTTCGGCAGCGCATGCACCACGACCAGCCGCACCGGCCCCACGCCCTTCAGGCGTGCCATTTCGACATAGGGGGCGGACAGCGTGTCCACCATCGCCGCGCGGGTCATGCGCACCATCTGCGCCAGCGTCACCAGGGCGAGACTGGCCACCGGCATGAAGAACGCGCGCAGGAATTGCCACAGCGTATGCACGCCGCCGATATCCGACAGGGCGGGCAGCAGGTGCAGCCGGGTCGCGAACACGAACACCGCCAGCGTGGCGATGACGAATTCCGGCACGGACACCAGCCCCAGCGTCAGGACGGTTACGCCGCGATCGTACAGCGTGTCTCGCCAGACCGCCGCCGTAATGCCCAGCAGCAGCGACACCGGCACGGCCAGCAGCGCCGACGCCCCGGCCAGCAGCAGCGAATTATGCAGCCGGGGCCGCAGCATGTCCGCCACCGGCAGGCCGTTCAGCAGCGACCGGCCGAAATCGCCGTGCAGCAGGCCGCCCCGCCACAGGACGCAGCGCAGCGGCGCGGGCCGG
>NZ_JABXXP010001022.1 GCF_013376155.1 Nguyenibacter vanlangensis | reverse complement strand
GGCGTGAGGGGGTCGCGGGCCAGCCGGTCCAGCATCTGGCCGCAGCCGCCCCAGCCCGGCACCAGCCCCACCCCGCATTCGACCAGCCCGGCATAGAGTTCCGCATGGGCCTGGATCGCATCGCAATGCAGCAGGATTTCGCAGCCGCCGCCCAGCGCCAGGCCGGCCGGCGCGGCGACGACGGGGAACGGGGCGTATTTCAGCTTCTGGAAAACGGCCTGGCCCGCGCGGATGAGTTTTTCGATGTGATCCCACGCGGCCATGTTGGCGGCGAACAGGGCCAGGCCCAGATCGGCGCCCGCCGAGAAATTCGGCGCATCGGAATACAGCACCAGGCCGCGGAACGTTTCCCCGACACTGTCCAGCGCCCGGTCGAGGGCGGCGATCACGCCGTCATCGAAGACATTCATTTTGGTGGTGATTTCGAAACACGCGATGCCGTCGCCGATGTCCCACAGGCTGGCCGAACCGGTGCGGAACACCGGGCGGGCGCGGCGGCGGAGATCGTCCAGCAGCAGCACGCCCTCGGGCCGGACCAGGGGGTGGTACTGCCCGTCGAGGCCGAAGACGCGGCGCCCGTCCGCGGTGTCGCGATAGAAGCCGCCGGAGCCGACCCGTTCGACCAGAGCGGGCACGGGGATGGCCTCGCGGCGCAGCAAGGCCGCGAAGGCCGGGGCGCCGATCCGGTCGATCAGCGCGAAAGGACCCTGGGCCCAGCCGAAGCCCCGTTCCATGGCCAGGTCGACGGGCGCGACGTCGTCGCAGATTTCGGGCACCAGGCCGGCGGCATAGGC
>NZ_JABXXP010001021.1 GCF_013376155.1 Nguyenibacter vanlangensis | reverse complement strand
CGCCGTCTCGACGCGACGCCGGTCCACCCGGCCCATGAAAAGGCCCGGCCGGACGATCCCGGCCGGAGCGCGTCACCGGCACGTCAATGGAAGGCGGCGGTGCCTTCGTACAGATCCTCGCCCCGGGCGCGCGCCCGGCGGGCATGTTCGCGCGCGTGCGTCGGGATCGAAAGATACAGCGTCAGCAGCCCGGCGAAGGCATAGAGGCCCGAGAAGATCCAGATGATCCCCTCGATCCCATGCCAGGACTCGAACCAGGTGACGATCGCCGGCCCCACCCAGGTGCTGGCGCCCGCGCCCAGGCCCAGCGCCGACAGGGCGGCCGCCTTCTCCTTCGGGCAGATCTGCGGCACCAGGCCGGAAAGAGGCACGAACGCCGCGACCGTCGCGCCGTAGAAGATGCCCGCCAGCGCCGCCAGCAGGAAATTGCCGTGATGCGCCAGGGGCACGTAATAGAACACGGGCACCGAGATCGCGGACCCCAGGCAGCCGGCGATCGATACGACCGTCCGATGGCCCAGCCGGTCGGCCAGCATGCCGGACGCCAGGTTGAACAGGATATTGCTCAGGAACACGATCGACAGCAATTGCAGCCACTGGGGCAGGCTGAAGCCCACGACCCGGGTAAAGAAGGCCGGCATGATCACCAGAAACGCATATTCCGACGCGGTGTCGATGGTGCGCACGATCATCGCGACGAATGTCTTGGGCTCGCGCCACAGGATCGAGATCGACCCGAAGAAGATCCCGCGCACCGACACGTCGCGGGCCGCCAGGCGCGCCGCGCCGCGCGGCT
>NZ_JABXXP010001020.1 GCF_013376155.1 Nguyenibacter vanlangensis | reverse complement strand
AGGCCGAGCAGGACCGCGAGGTCGACCACGACCACCCGTTCGGCCCCCAGGCGGAAATGCCCCAGGACGGGGGCCGGCGTGCCGGGCGGCCGGAAGAGCGCGGGCAGAGGCATGCATTCCCGCACCGGCGGCGCCGGCAAGGCATAGCAGGTGCTTGCGAGACGAAAGATGACGACGGCCCCTGACACCCCGGTTGCATGACCTCCGACACGGATGACCGCCACGGCGATGCGCGCTGTGACGCTGTCGCGCGCGGCGGTTTCCCTGATCGTGTATTCACCGAAGATTGCATTTAGCACAAGTGACGGCTACCTCGGGCAGGGATGCGTTCCCGACAGAGCGGGCACGCCATGCACAAGTTGCCGGAGACGATCGTCATGGACAGCTTCAACCCGGGACGTGCCGCCGAGCGGTTTCTTCCGTCGGCGGGCCGCGTGCCGTCGCGCCTGGCCATCGGCCGCCTGGTCCGCGTGGCGCTGTGCGCCGTGTTCTATTGCCTGTTCTATTTCGTGCAGCAGGTCACCGAATTGCTGGCGCCGCTGGTGCTGATCCTGGGAGTCGGCTGGAGCGTGCTGCCGCGCCTGATCGGGGCGATCGGCGCCAGCGCGGCGGCCGCGGACCCGCAGGCGCGTGACATCGTGACCCATGTGGCCGGCACCATTCCGCAGGAAATCGTGGTGGGGTCGCATGTGCTGACCGCGTGGTCGCTGGTGACCGACGGGCTGCTGATGATGGGCGCCGCCGCGGTCTGCGCGACCCTGGCCGCCATTGCCGCGCGCGAGATGTAAGAGCCCGTC
>NZ_JABXXP010001019.1 GCF_013376155.1 Nguyenibacter vanlangensis | reverse complement strand
GATGATCGGCGCCGAGGCGTGGCGCAACGGCTTCAACGTGCTGCTGGCCGGCGGCGCGGACCTGACGCGCGATCCGCGCAACGGGCGCAATTTCGAATATGCCGGCGAGGACCCGCTGCTGACCGGGCGGATCGTGGGCCAGACCATCGCGGGGATCCAGTCCCGGCACGTCATCTCCACGCTCAAGCATTTCGCGATGAACGACCTGGAAACATCGCGCATGACGCTCAGCGCGAACATCGCCCCGGCGGCGATGCGCGAGAGCGACCTGCTGGGATTCGAGATCGCGATCGAGACCGGCCATCCGGGCGCGGTGATGTGTTCCTACAACCGGGTCAACGACCTCTTCGCCTGCGAGAACGCCTATCTGCTGACGAAAACCCTCAAGCAGGACTGGCATTATCCCGGATTCGTCATGTCGGACTGGGGCGCGGACCATACCACCGTCCGGGCCGCGCTGGCGGGGCTGGACCAGGAATCCTCGGGCGATACGATCGATGCGCGCCCGTTCTTCGGCCCGATGCTGGCCCAGGCGGTGCAGGCGGGCGCGGTGCCGCGCGCGCGGATCGCCGACATGGCGCGGCGGGTGCTGTATGCGGTCTATGATGTCGGGCTGCCCGAACATCCGCCGGTCATCACCCCGATCGACGCGGCGGCCGACACGGCGATCGCCGAGCAGGACGAGGAAGAAGGCGCCGTCCTGCTGCGCAACCGGGGCATCCTGCCGTTGCGGCGCGACGCGCATGTGCTGGTGATCGGCGGCCATGCCGATGCGGGCGTCATCTCGGGCGGCGGTTC
>NZ_JABXXP010001018.1 GCF_013376155.1 Nguyenibacter vanlangensis | reverse complement strand
CGGAACGGGACGCCATCGCCGCCGCCCTGTCCGCCTGACGCCGCCCGGCGCACGCCCGGTCAGCCCAGCCGGCCACCCGAAACCCACACGCCCGAAACATGGGCCGCGTGCCAGCCCAGCGTCAGCAGGGCCAGCACGAACAGGATGGCGCCCATCAACTGAATGACGTCGCGCAGCGGCGCCCAGGAGCGATCATGCGGGGGACGATCATGCGGGGGGCGATCATCCTGGATATCCGCCATCGATGCCCCCCCTCCCGTTCTCATGAGCCTGTTTCAGATCCGGGATGATCTTAACCGTCTTTTCAGCACGGGCCCCCATAAATCGCTTTTCACTGTTCGCCGTCCCGCCCGGCCGGACATAATGCCGGGCGCCTTGCCGTTCGCCGCCACCCGAGACCGGAGACGACGGAGATGACCCTGTCCCGACGCGCCTTCCAATCGTTCCTCGCCGCGATGGGCCTTTCCCTGACCGGCCGCGCCGCGCATGCCGCGGGCCCTTCGGCGCGCGACATCGATTCCTTCATGCTGCCGCGCAATGACTGGGTGCCCAACAACGACCATCTGCCGGTCCTCTATTACCGCAATGCCGTGGCCTTGCGCGGGAACGACCCGGCATCGGGGTTCGAGGACCTGTTCACCGCCACGGGCTGGCCCCCGCAATGGCGCTGGAGCGTCTATACGTTCCATCATTTCCACTCCACGGCGCACGAGGTGCTGGGGGTGGCGTCCGGCAGCGCGCGGCTGATGCTGGGCGGCCCGGGCGGCCGGATCGTGGATGTCCGCGCGGGCGACGTCG
>NZ_JABXXP010001017.1 GCF_013376155.1 Nguyenibacter vanlangensis | reverse complement strand
CAGGCCGGGCGGCCGGACAGCCGGAAATAGCGCGACGAGCGGCCCGAGGTCTGCAGGTCGTACACCACGTCATGACCGCGCAGCGTCCGGCGCAGCGCCAGCATGCCGCGCACATCCCACCAGGAGGGGCGCGCATCGACCGCCACCCGGTCGAACCACGGGGCGGCGCGCATCAGCTCGGCGAAGGGAGCGGTCGTCAGCAGGGTGATGGCGGCGTGGGGATGATGGGCGCGGATGGCCGCGAACGGTGCGAAGGCCTGGACCAGATCGCCCAGCGCACCCAGCTTGATCACGAGAACGCGCGTCATGCGCCCTGGTTAATCCAGAACGTGCCGCATGGAAACAGCGCCGGGCAAAACATGGGAAAACGTGGAGATGCCGGCGCCGCCCCGCGAGGCGGAATCTGGTCCGTCACGATCGGAGGCGACGCCGGAAAGAGGGAGACAGCGTTCGTGCCGCCCGTCTTCATGGAGGTTTCCGTGGTCTTCTTGGTTCTTCTTGTTCTTCTGTCTTCTTGGGGGTGCGACCACCCCATGCGTGCTCTGTAGCACATCATGGCAGGACGTCCATGTTACACGGTCACATATGACGCGAACGTGACGCGGTTCGCGCGTTCATGCTAAGCGGTCGGGCCATGGAATCCCCCGCGCCCTGTCCCGTCATCCTGCAGATTTTGCCCGCGCTGGATGCCGGGGGGATCGAACAGGGCACCGTCGAGATGGCGGACGCCATCGTTCGCGGCGGCGGGGTGGCGCTGGTGGCGTGCGCGGCGGGGCGGATGCTGCCGCGCCTGCGCCAT
>NZ_JABXXP010001016.1 GCF_013376155.1 Nguyenibacter vanlangensis | reverse complement strand
CGGCCTGGTCCAGCGCGTCGCCCCCCGGGCCGCCTTCCGCGGCCAGTCGATCACGCTGGCCGCCGGCGACAGCCTGGACCAGCCATTGCTGATCGAACTGCTCGTCGCCAACGGCTACAACCGCACCGACACGGTGATGGAACCCGGCGAATTCGCCGCCCGCGGCGGCATCTTCGACATTTTCCCCGCGGGCGAGCCCGAACCGGTCCGCCTCGACCTGTTCGGCGACGAAATCGAAAATATCCGCCGCTTCGATCCCGCCAGCCAGCGGTCCTCGGACCGGCTGGATCGCTTCGTCATGCGGCCGGTCGCCGATTTCACGCTCGACCAGGCCAGCATCTCGCGCTTCCGGACCGGCTGGCGCGACCTGTTCGGCCCGGCCGCCGCCGCCGATCCGCTCTACCAGCACGTCTCGGACGGCCGCCGCCACGCCGGCATGGAACATTGGCTGCCACTGTTCCACGATCAGATGGAGACCCTGGTCGACTACCTGCCGGGCCTGGCCGTCATCCTGGCCCACCAGGCCGAGGAGGTCCTGGCCGCCAGGCTGGAAATGATCGCCGATCATTTCGAAGCCCGCCGCCAGCCGGTGCGCGAGGGCGAGGTCCCGTACCGCCCGCTGCCGCCGCACCTGATGTATCTGGACCGCAAGGGCTGGGACGGCATCCTGGCCGGCCATCCGGTCGTCACCTTCAATCCCTTCGCCCGCCCCGACGACGCCCCGGGCCTCGATGCCGGCGGCCGGCCGGGCATCCTGTTCGCCCGCGGCACGGGCGCCGAGGGGCGCGAGAACGTCTTC
>NZ_JABXXP010001015.1 GCF_013376155.1 Nguyenibacter vanlangensis | reverse complement strand
CCGGCGGTATAGGCGCAGCCGGACAGCGCGCCGGGAATGCCCGGCGGCACCATGCCGCAGAGCGGCCCGGCCACCGCCGCCCCGCCATACAGGATGGTCATGGCCCGCCGGTCCAGCGCGTAGGACACCGCCTGCCGTGCCAGGGGGTTGTCGAAGGGCGGGATGTTCACGTTCATGGGCGCGTAATAGATGCCGTAGAGCGGGCGGATATGGACCTGCGCCGTATGGCGCGCGCCCAGTTCGCCCAGCCGGTCCAGCGGCTTCATGTCGAACATCCAGTCATACTGGCCGTTTTCCACCGCCGTGACCTCGGCCTCGTCCGGCAGACCGAAATCGTACTGGATCCGGTCGGCGAACCCGTCGGGCTGGGCGTCGGCGCTCCAGACCCGGAAATGGGGATTGCGCACCAGCACGGCGCCCCGGTCCGGGTCGTAGGACGCGAACATGTACGGGCCGGTGGTCGGGGCCGGCACATTGCCCAGATCATGGCCGGGGATCGCGGCCGGCAGGATCACCGCGTGGGGAAAGGCCAGCTTCTGCAGGAATTCCGCGTCGGGCTGGCGCAGGTGGAAGACCACGCTGCGCGTCGCGTCATCGGTTTCGAGCCCGCCTTGCAAGGTGCAGTGCGCCGGATCGCGCATGCACTGATCGCCGCCGATGATCGCGCCGTAGAACGCCCCCGCCGTCGGGCTGCCCACCCGGAACAGCCGGCGGAACGACGCCGCGACGTCCGCCACCGTGATCGGCTGCCCGTCGGAGAAATGCAGGCCGGCCCGCAGGGTGAAGCGCCAGGTGCGGCC
>NZ_JABXXP010001014.1 GCF_013376155.1 Nguyenibacter vanlangensis | reverse complement strand
CGCGGCAATCCGCCCCGCGTGCCCCCGCATCCGGCCGCATGCTCGCCGACGTGCTGCGGGCGCGGGGCATCCGGCGGCTGATGGGGGTGTGGTTCCTGGTCAGCTTCATCAACAAGGCGCTGGAAAGCTGGATGCCCACCTACCTGCTGCATGAACGGGGCGTGTCGCTCAAGGCGGCGGGCGTGCTCCTGACGCTGCCCTATGTCGCGGCGACCCTGGCGGCGGCATCCGGCGGATGGATCATGGCGCGCTGGTTCCGCGACCGCGAACATCATTTCATGTCGGCCAACATCCTATTGTCCTGCGCGGCCCTGCTGGCCATGGCGCACGCCCCCGGCGTGAACGGCGTCGTGGCGGCGGAAACCTGCCTGTATTTCTTCAAGTCCCTCGTCTTCGCCGCCATCCTCTCCCTGCCCGCGCGCATGCTGTCCGCCGATAGCGCCGGATCGGGCTTCGGGCTGATCAATTTCGGCGGCCAGTTCGCCGGCTTCGTCGCCCCGCCGGTCATCGGCGCCCTGCTGGGCGCCTTTCACAGCTATCCGCTGGTGTTTCTCAGCCTGGTGGGCGCCGGGGCGCTGGCGCTCGTCTTCAATGCCGCCTGCGGGCGCTTCCCGTCCGCCTTGCCCCTAGCGGAGTGATATCGATGGAACTCTGTGACGCGACCGCCCTGGACCTGCTGCATCTGTTCCGCACCCGCCGGGCCTCGCCGGTCGAAGCGCTCGATGCCTGCCTGGTACGGACCGACCAGGTCAATCCGGCCGTCAACGCCGTGGTGGCCGAGGACCGCGCCGCCGCCCGCG
>NZ_JABXXP010001013.1 GCF_013376155.1 Nguyenibacter vanlangensis | reverse complement strand
CACCTGCCCCGGCCGCGACGGATCGCGCAGGGGCACGCCGGAATCGTCGCCCAGCACCGTGCCCCGCACCACGTCCCGGTCGCGCACGATCCCCGGATAGGCCCGGGCCGCGAACTGCACCGCCGCATTGGCCAGCAGCGGATAGATCACGTTCGATGCCCCCGGCCAGGGATAGGTCTTGGGCTCGCTCACCTGCCGCGCCAGGTCCAGCCAGCGATGGCAGCTCTCCTTCCACGCCGCGCGGCTCTCCTCGTCGGCGCGATAATCCCGCGCCACCCGGTCCGCCACCTGCCCGCACGTCGCCTCGTCCAGTTCCACGGCGATGTTCGGGCTGTCGATCCACCGCGCCAGACGATGCGCCAGCGCCATGTCCGGCATGCCGGACAGGTCCCCCGGCCCGTCCCCCGGCCCGTCCCAGGGCCCGTCCTCATGTCCGTCCTCATCTATCGTCCCGCTCATCGCCCCGCCGCTCCGGCCGAGAATTCGCCGCATACATGCTCGGGCACCACCGGCGGAAAGGTGGCGAATGGCTGCGGCGCCAGTTGCCCCGCGCGCGGCGCGCCCTGCGGCACCAGCACCACCGTCACCTGCGGCGGAAAACGCCGGCAGACGATATCCATTCCCTCGACGCCATGATGGCGGCACTGGCGGCACGTCCGCCGCGCCGGGCCCAGATGGGCCGGAATCACCAATCCTGCCATGTCAATATCCCGTAATGTCCGACCGTGTCCGGTCATCCGGCGCCGGCGGGCCGTCTCCCGCCGCGCCGTCCCCACCCGCCCCGTCCGCCCCGCGCAGGGC
>NZ_JABXXP010001012.1 GCF_013376155.1 Nguyenibacter vanlangensis | reverse complement strand
CGGCGGAGCATCCGGCTGGCACAGCAGCGCGTTTTCCCCGTCGCGCAGGACTTCGCGCACGTCGGGCGTGTTGCCCGCCACGATCGGCCGGCCGGACGCCATGTAGAAGAACAGCTTCAGCGGCAGCACCGTCGAGCCGAAGCGCGCCAGCGGCTGCAGCGACGGCGGGATCAGCAGCACGTCGGCGGCGTGGATATACTGGCCGAGGATCTCGGGCGGCTGGAAGGGGACGACCCGGACATTGGGCAGCGCCTGCGCCATGGCCTCGATCGGGCCCTCGCCATAGGAGCCGACCAGGATGAACAGCAGGTCGGGCAGGAGGCGCGCGGCCTCGATCACCACCGCCAGTCCCTTCTTGTGGTTGACCCGTCCGGTATAGACCACGGTCTGCGCATCGGCCGGGACGTCCAGCGTCCGCCGGGCCGCGTCGCGCCCGATCGGGGCGTCCAGCCGTTCGGGTTCGAACCCGTTGCGGATGCATTGCAGCTTGTCGGCGGGAATCCCCAGTTCGAGATATTTTTGCCGCGTATAGTCGGAATGGCAGATATTGACCACGAAGCGCCGGTGGCACATCAGCCGGTACAGAAAGGGGCGCAGCGGCGGGATCTGGTCCGGCCAGGGCCGGTAATGGTCGAACACCACGCGCTGGCCGAACCGGATCGCCATCCAGGCGATCCACAGATTGCGGGTATAGACGAGATCCGCCCGGCGGAAGGCGCTGCGCCAGACGATCGTCAGCCCGCAGGCCAGATGGCGTGCCCAAGGCGGCGAGAGCGGTGCCCAGGCCCGCGCCACCGCCAGG
>NZ_JABXXP010001011.1 GCF_013376155.1 Nguyenibacter vanlangensis | reverse complement strand
CCACCGCCACCCCCATGAAGGGTGCGGTGCAGGGCGTGGCCACCAGCACCGCCAGCAGGCCGGTCATCGCATCGCCCAGATAGCCGGCGCGCGAGACCGGGCCGCTCCCCAGCGCCGCCACGGCATTGCCCATGCCGAATACGCCCAGCAGATTCAACGCCACCGCGAACAGCAGCCAGCACACCGCCGTCACGAAGGCCGCCGACTGGAACTGAAACCCCCAGCCCGCCGCCGCACCGGCCGCGCGCAGGGTCAGGGTCACCCCGCCCAGCAGCACGAATGCCCCGATCACCCCGGCGGCATAGGACCCGGCCCCGGCCAGCCTGACCGATGCGCCGCTGCCGGCCAGGCGGGTCAGCGCCATCGCCTTCATCACCAGGACGGGAAACACGCAGGGCATCAGGTTCAGGATCAGGCCGCCGGCGAAGGCCAGAAGCAGAATATGGGCCGTGCCTTGGCCCGCCGCCGTGTCCGCCGGGGCGGTGGACGAAACGGTGGGCGATACGGCGGCCGCAGGCGCGAAGCCGGCCGACACCGCCAGGCCGCGCTCTTCGCCCGCCGGGTCCTTCAGCACCACGATTCCGTCCAGGGTCGGAGCCTTGCGGAACGAATCGGCGGGTTTCAGCGCCAGGGTCAGCCGGCCTTCCTGCACGGACAGGGCCTGGGCCGCGTCCTGGTCGATCGCTCCCTCGGTCTGCGGCAGGAACCACGCGTCGCGCACCGCGTCCGGGGTCAGGCCCTGGCCGGTCAAGGTCAGCACGCCGTCGGGCGCAATGGTCGCGGCGAAGGGCGAGGGCACAGGC
>NZ_JABXXP010001010.1 GCF_013376155.1 Nguyenibacter vanlangensis | reverse complement strand
CGGGCCAGGTCGGGCGCGCCGCTGACCAGGTCGCCGTGGAAGCCGCGCCGCAGCATGGTCGTCCAGCCATTCATCCAGTCGTCGGCCTCATGCACGAAACGCGCGGCCCCCGGGTTCTGCGGCAGGGATTGCTTCATCCACTGGTCGGGCGGGGCCGGCAGGGTCATGGTGCCCTTGCGGGCGGGGCTTAGCAGGATGGTCACGTTCTCGATGTTCGCGCCGTGGTCGGCCGCCAGTTCGGCATAGTTCCAGGTGGCGACCAGCATGACATAGGGGATCGGAAAGCCCAGCACGTGCAGCCGGTTGAACGCGGTCTGGATGTCCACGCTGTCGCTCAGCGGCTGGCCCGCGATCTGGACATGGGCGGTAAACCAGCATTCCATGACCTTGGGATCGGTGGTGACCAGCTTCGACAGATAGTTCCGGTCGTCGTGGCAGCCATTGTTCATCGCCTCGACCGTCGATGGCGACAGCGACTGGGTGCTGCCGCGCGCGATCACCACCCCGGTCACGATTCCGCCTTCGGCCCGGACCAGCACATTGCTGATCAGTTCGCCATGCGGGCCGCTCTGCGTCGTCAGCACCGGGTGCCAGGTGCCGGCCGGCAGCGGCAGAAGGCGCCCGGCAAAGGGAATCGCCCCGGACATGTCCGAGGTGATCGGCGGGGCCGCGACCTGCGTCCCGCCCGGCCCCTGGTTCGGACCTCCCTGGTTGGGGCCCCCCTGGTTCGCACCTTGGGGCGGCGCGCCGGCATCGGCCTGCGCGCCGCCGTCGTCATCCGGTGCCCCGGCGCCCTGGGCGGC
>NZ_JABXXP010001009.1 GCF_013376155.1 Nguyenibacter vanlangensis | reverse complement strand
CTCGCGGGCGCCGTCATCCGCGACCGCCAGCGTGACGTGCAGCGCCCCGGCCGGCGTCAGCGCGCCCAGCCGGTCCGGCCATTCGACCAGCACGATGCCGTCGCACGCATCGTCCCAGCCCAGTTCGTACAGCGCGTCGGGGCCGCCCAGGCGCCACAGGTCGAAATGCGCGATCGGCCCCAGGGGCGAGTCGTACGCCTGCACCAGCGTGTAGGACGGGCTGGGCACCTCCATCTGCGGATCGGCGCAGGCGGCGCGCAGGAAGGCGCGGGAAAACACCGTCTTGCCCGCGCCGAGCGGACCGGAAAGCAGGATCGCGTCCCCGGGCCGGGCGGCGGATGCGATGCGGCGCGCCAGGTCCTCGGTCGCGTCCTGGCTGAGCAGGGTGACGGCGAGCTGTTCCATGCGCCCATAGTGCGCGCCCGCGCGGCCGGCGCACAAGACCCCGTTCCCGCTTGCACTCGGCCCGCGCAGGCCGCACAACCCGTCGGCAGGATTGCAGCAGCGCATCAGGACGGATTTCGACCATGACGGACGCCCACCCTCTTTCGACCGACGTCGCCATCATCGGCGCGGGCCCGACCGGCCTGTTCGCGGCGTTCGAATGCGGCATGCTGAAACTGGATTGCGTGCTGATCGACGCGCTGGACCATATCGGCGGCCAATGCGCGGCGCTGTATCCGGAAAAGCCGATCTACGACATCCCGGCGCATCCGGCGATCGAGGGCGCGGCCCTGGTCGAGGCCCTGGACCGGCAGATCGCCCCCTTCGCCGTGCCGCGCCTGCTGGGCCGCCGGGTCGAGC
>NZ_JABXXP010001008.1 GCF_013376155.1 Nguyenibacter vanlangensis | reverse complement strand
CGTAGTCGGGTCGCGCAGTTCGGGCCGGCGACCGCCCCAGACCAGTTGCAGCGCCTGGGCCACGAACTCGACCTCGCGAATCCCGCCCTGTCCCAGTTTCAGGTCGTGGCCCATCAGCCAGTCGCGCGCCAGGCGCGGGTCGTGTACCATCCGCTCGCCCAGGCGCGACAGGCCGGCATGGCCGGCATTGCGGTGGCGGTCGATTCGCGCCTTCATGTCGTGCAGGTCGTCGATGACGGCGAAATCGAGGTGCCGCCGCCAGACGAAGGGCGCGATCGCGCGCAGGAAACGCCGCCCGGCCGTCACGTCGCCCGCCACCGGCCGCGCCTTGGTCATCGCCGCGCGCTCCCAGGTCTGGCCCAGGCTTTCGTAATAGGTGATCGCGGCGGGGAACGAGATGGCCGGCGGCGTCGCCGACGGGTCGGGACGCAGGCGCAGATCGGTGCGAAACACGTATCCGTCGGCGTCCCGCGCTTCCATCAGCCCGACAAGATCGCTAGTCATGCGGACAAAGATCCGGCGCAGATCCTCATGCCCGGCATGACAGGCCGGATCGTACAGCACGATCAGGTCGATATCCGAGGAGTAGTTCAGTTCCCGCGCCCCCAGCTTCCCCATCGCCAGCACGACGAAGCCGCTGCCGCGCGCCGGATGGCGGGGATCGGGCAGGACGATCTGCCCCGTATCGTGGGCCGCGCGCAGCAGATGCCTGACCGCCGCCTCCAGCGCCGATTCCGCCAGGCGGCTCAGCGCCAGCGTCACCTGCTCCAGCGTCCACACCCCGCCGATATCGGCCAGGGCGAT
>NZ_JABXXP010001007.1 GCF_013376155.1 Nguyenibacter vanlangensis | reverse complement strand
CCAGCAGCGCCACCAGCTCGCCCGGGCGCAGCGTCAGGGACACATCCTCCAGCACCCACCGCCCCTGCCGCCGGAAACCGACCTGCCGCGCCTCCAGCCCGCTCACTCCGCCCACCCCCGGCGGACCAGCCGCAGCACGCCCACGAACAGGCACACGCTCAGCAGATCGACGATCAGCCCGACCGGCACTTCCTGCTCGGTCAGCACCCGCGCCAGATCGTCGCACAGCAACAGGAACGCCCCGCCCAGACAGGCGCTCAGCGGCAGGACCAGCCCGTTGCGCGGCCCGGCCAGCAGCCGCGCCGCATGCGGAACCATCAGCCCGATCCATCCGATCATCCCCGCCACCGAAACCGTCAGCGCCGCCAGCATGCTGGCCACCGCGATCACGCCATGGCGCAACAACCCGACCGGCACCCCCAGGGTCCTGGCCTCGTCGTCGCCCATCGCCAGCGCGTCCAGCATGCGGCCGCAGGCCGTCAGCACCGCGATCCCGCCCAGCACCGGGGGCGCGGCCACCATCAGGTCGCGCCATCCGACCTGCGTCAGGCTGCCCAGCAACCAGAACACGATATCGGGCAACTGCCTGTCCGGATCGGCAACATATTTCAGCGCCGACAGCAGCGCGGTGAAGAAGGCGGTACTCAGCAGCCCGCCGAAGACCAGCATCAGCATCGATCGCACGTCGAACAGCCGGGCGATCCCGGCCCCGGCCGCCACCGCCAGCACCCCGCCCAGAAAGGACAGGACATGGATGCCCGCCGGTCCGGCCCCGGCGACGATCCCCAGCGCCGCGCCGAACCCG
>NZ_JABXXP010001006.1 GCF_013376155.1 Nguyenibacter vanlangensis | reverse complement strand
GCCACGCCGGCGGGCAGCCCGGCCGTGCAGCCGATCGTCATCGACGGTTCCAGCCCCGCTCCGGTCCGCAAGACCGGCTGGTGGCGCCGCTGACGCCGGCCTGACGGAAGGCCGATCGACGAGCGTCCTGCCCGGGAAAGAATTTCCCGGGCAGGACACCAACGTTAGAAACCGTTATTCATCAACAGATTGGGGTCAAGGGGTCCGCGACCCCTTGCGGGTCGAGGGCAGCGCCCTCGCCTTGCCTTACCTCATGCCCCTCCCCGTCGTTCACCCCGCGCCGTTCGGATCGGCGGGCGCGGTCTCCCACCCCGGGCCGATCACGGCCGCGCTGCGCCGCCCCATCCCGTCGGTGCGCAGGACGATGACGTTCTGTTCTTCCAGATAGGCGAGCTGCCGGCGCGCCCGGCCGAGAGAATGGGTGCCGTACGCCCTGGCGATGGTGGCGTCCGACGGACAGGGCGCCCCCTGCTGCGCCGCCCGGGCGATCAGCAGGAAAATCCCCCGCACATCGTCCGGCAACGGTCCCGCGATGCGCTCGGCGGTCTGCCAGGTCTCGCTCTCGGCGGCCTCCGCGTCGATCCCGGCGCGGGCGGTGGCCAGCAGGCGGCGGAATTGCGGCATGTCCAGCGCCTGGCGCCCCATCCCCTCGATCCGGCAGCGCACCAGGAAATCCTGGTACAGCACGTGCACCGGGCGGAAACCGGCCTCCTCGTCGCGCAGGATCTCGGTCAGGATCGCGCCGAACTGCCGCCGCCGCTCGGCCGGGTCCATGTCGGCCTCGGCCGGCGCGCCCCGCGCCTCGGC
>NZ_JABXXP010001005.1 GCF_013376155.1 Nguyenibacter vanlangensis | reverse complement strand
GACTTCCATCGGGTCGCCGCTGCCGCCGTCCCCGGCCCGGTCGAGCTGCGCGTCGTTACAGAGCACGGCGATGCGCAGCAACGATTCCGCCTGCCCGTCGCGGGCGGGCCGAAACGGCGCGGGGTCCGCATCCGCGGCCATTTCAATCTCGCCCGACGGCATGCACAGGCGTCGTACCGTCATCCGGTTCTCGGTCAGGGTGCCGGTCTTGTCGGTCAGGATCACGGTCGTGGCCCCCAGCGTCTCGACCGCTGAAAGGCGTTCGATCAATGCGTTCTGCCGCGCCATGCGCCACATGCCCCGCGCCAGCGCCAATGTCACCACGATGGGCAACCCCTCGGGAATTGCCGCCACGGCCAGCGCTATCGCGGATTGCAGCATCAGAATCGGATCCCGGCCGCCGATCAGGCCGACGGCGGCGATCGCCGCCGCCACGGCCAGCGTCGCCCAGATCAGTTGCACCGACAGCCGGGCAAGCTCGCGCTCCAGCGGCGAACGGCCCGCATCGGCTTCGAGCACGAGCTGCGTCATCCGACCCAGTTCGGTCGCAAGCCCCGTGCCCACCACGACGCCGACACCACTGCCGCGCGTCACGGAACTGCCCTTGAACAGCATCGAGACCTGTTCGCCCAGGCGCGCGTCGGGTCCGACCGGCTGCGTGTTTTTATCCGTCGCGACGGACTCGCCGGTCAGGGCCGACTCATCCGCCGCCAGTCCCGACGCCTCGATCAGCCGCAGGTCGGCCGATACCGCGTCGCCCGCATCCAGCAGCACGATGTCGCCCGGCACCAGATCCTCGGCGGGAAC
>NZ_JABXXP010001004.1 GCF_013376155.1 Nguyenibacter vanlangensis | reverse complement strand
CGGCACGGGCCAGACCAGCAGCGGCAGCGGGAAGCGCCGGGCGATGGTGGTGCGGATGTCGTGCAGCACCGCCCCCTGTGCCGAGGTCACGACCCCGATCACCGACGGCAGGAACGGCAGGGGCCGCTTGCGCCCGGCGTCGAACAGCCCCTCGGCCGCCAGTTTCTGGCGCAGCCGCTCGATGCGCGCCAGCAGCGCGCCCTCGCCCGCGTAATCCAGCCGGTCGATGATCAATTGATAGGACGACCGTTCGCCGTAGGACGAAATCTTGCCGGTGGCCACGACCTCGACGCCGTTCTCGGGCTTCAGCCCCAGGCGCGCGACCGAGCCGCGCCAGACCACGGCGGCGATCTTGCCGCCCTCGTCCTTCAGCGAGAAATAGAGATGGCCTGACGGGTAGCGCTTGAATTCGGTGATCTCGCCGCGCACCCGCACCCGGCCGAACGTGCCCTCGAGCGTGCGGCGGATCGCCCCCGAGATTTCGGAGACCGTGTATTCCGGCACGTTGCCCGGTCCTGCATGACCAGATCCCGCGTTACCGGGTGTGGGGCCCTGCCCTGGGTCGCGAAGCGTTTCGTCCATCGGGCCAAGGTATGATAGAGACGGCCCGGCCGAAAGGGCGTGGATCGAAACTGGGAGCGAATGAATGCGGGTTCTGCTGGTCGGATCGGGCGGACGGGAACATGCCATGGCGGCGGCGATCGCGCGCTCGCCCAGGCTGGACGCCCTGTTCATCGCCCCCGGCAACCCGGGCACCGCCGCCCTGGGCACCAACGTGGCGTTCGCCGCCGACGACGTGCCGGCCCT
>NZ_JABXXP010001003.1 GCF_013376155.1 Nguyenibacter vanlangensis | reverse complement strand
CCCGGCGAGGCCGGCGCGGCCCTGCTGCCCTTCCTGCGCGTCGGGCCCTACCTGATCGGCCTGGGCGATCCCGCCGGCGCATGGGACGATTGCGCCTCGGCCATCTGGTGGCTGCGCGACCTGGCGGTGCAGGAAGGCCGCCAGCCCGTCTTCTGGCGCGTCGGACCGTCCATGCTGGACGTCTATAACGATCTGGGCTTGACCTCCTGGCCGATCCAGGAAGGCGACGAAGCGCGGCAGAGCTTCCTGTGCTGCCTGCCGCAGAGCGTCGCGGATGTGCGCGCGACCATGCACGGGCTGGCCGCCGACGGAATGCCGCCGGCCGCCCCTTGACGGGCGTCACGTCTTCGTAAACACGTTCCAGGACCGCACCCGCCCCGGCCGCCCGCCATGGATGGCCCGGCGGACCCGCGCCCGGGAACGATCGCCATGCCCCCTGGCCTGCACGCCGCCGTCACCCGCGATTGGGGACATGCGGTCACGGAATTCAGCAACACGTTCCTGCTGGCCTTTCCGGCCCTGTTCTCCATCGTCAACCCGCTGGGCGCCGCGCTGATCTTCACCCAGGTGACGGAAGGCCGGCCGCGTTCGGAATCGCGCGCGCTGGCCCGGGCCGTGGCCCTCTATTCCGCCAGCCTGCTGATCGCCTCGATCTGGATCGGCAGCGCCATCCTGGCCTTCTTCGGCATCACCATCGATTCGCTGCGAATCGCCGGCGGCCTGGTGGTGGCGGTGCGCGCCTGGGCTCTGCTGCAGGCGCCCGAGGCCGCCGCCGCCCGCAAGGAACAGCAGGCCCTGCAGGGCGGCC
>NZ_JABXXP010001002.1 GCF_013376155.1 Nguyenibacter vanlangensis | reverse complement strand
CGCGCCGACGTGCTGGACCGCGCCGCCCGCCACGGGCGGGGGGAGGCGCATCTGCGTATCCTGCCGGGCCTGGCGCCCTTCGTCGGCGAAAGCGACGACGACGCGCGCGCCAAATTCGAGACTTATCTGCGCTATCTGGACCATGGCGACAGCCTGCGCGGCCTGTCGGCCTATGCCAGCCTGGGCGTCGATCTGTCGGCATGGCCCCGGGACCGCCCGATCGAACTGGGCGAGGTCGCGGAAACCAACAGCCATAAGAGCCGCCAATCGCTGATCGTGGACTGGATCCGCCGCGACCGCCCCACCCCGCGCGACGTGCTGCGCCACTTCACCCGGGGCGGGCACCGCATCATCGTGGGCACGGCGCGCGAGATCGCCGACGATATCGAAGGCTGGTACCGCACCGGCGCCGCCGACGGCTTTAACATCATGTTCACCTCGGCCCCCGACGGCATCCGCGACTTCGTGCGCCTGGCGGTGCCGGAACTCCAGCGCCGGGGGTTGTTGCGCACCGATTATACCGGCCGGACGCTGCGCGAGAATCTGGGCCTGCCGGACCCGGCCACGCCCTGACCGTCCGCGCCCGCAGCCCCCCATCGGGCCCGCACGCCGCAATCAATCGAGCAGACGAATGCAATCGACAAGAAAGAATCGCGCCCCCACGCCGCCGTCCATCGAACGGACCGCTACGCACCTGATCCTGGCCCTGGCGTCGCTGCATCTGTCCACGCCGCGCGCGATCGCGGATGACGGCACGGCGAAGGCCACGCCCCGGCCCGCGCCTTCGGCATCCGCGCCCGGCGAGGCA
>NZ_JABXXP010001001.1 GCF_013376155.1 Nguyenibacter vanlangensis | reverse complement strand
CCAGACCAGCGCGCCGAGCGCGGCCCCGGCCAGGGGGGCGAGCCAGAAGAGCCAGAGCTGGCCCAGGGCCCCGGTCTGCGCGAAGAAGGCCACGGCGGTGGAGCGGGCCGGATTGACCGACGTGTTGGTGACCGGGATCGACACCAGGTGGATCACGGTGAGGGCGAGCCCGATGGCCAGGGGCGCGACGCCCACGGGGGCCGTGTCGGCGGTGGCGCCCAGGATCACGAGGACGAAGAAGCCGGTCAGCGTGATCTCGCACACCAGGGCGGAGAACAGGCCGTAATGGCCGGGCGACAATGCGCCGTAGCCGTTCGACGCGAAGCCGCCCGCCGCGAAATCGGGGGCGCCGGACGCGATGACATAGAGGATGATCGCCCCGGCGAGGCCGCCGAAGACCTGGGCGACCCAGTACGGCACCAGGTCGGTCCAGGCGATGCGCCCGGCGACCGCGAGGCCGAGCGTGACGGCCGGGTTGAAATGGCCGCCGGAGATGCCGCCGACGGCATAGGCCATGGTCAGCACCGTGAGCCCGAAGGCCAGGGCGACGCCGAGGAAACCGATGCCGTGAAGCGGAAAGGCGGCGGCGAGGACGGCGCTGCCGCACCCCCCGAGCACGAGCCAGAACGTACCGAAAAACTCGGCGGCGAGTCTTCTGACCATTGGCCCCTCCTTGCGGTTTTTTCTTTTGTCGGAGCGTCTTCGGCGGCGTGCGCCACGGCCCTTTATCGCCGGATGATCGCGCGAGTTCCCGCGACACTTACCGCCGGGGTGCTGCAGGGACGGCCACGCGCGGCACGGGGCGGGCC
>NZ_JABXXP010001000.1 GCF_013376155.1 Nguyenibacter vanlangensis | reverse complement strand
ACCGCGCTGCGCGCCGCCGGCCTGCCGGTGGCCGAGGGACGGGTGATCGACATCGCCGACTTCCCCGCCGCCGACCCGCTGCCCGCCCCCTACGTCATCAAGCCGCTGAACGAAGGCTCGTCGGTGGGGGTCGAGATCGTCCGCCCCGGCTCCAACCGCCGCGCCGCCATCGCCGCCGCCTGGACCTACGGCCCCCGCGCGCTGGTCGAGACCTTCATCCCCGGGCGCGAGATCACGGTGGGCGTGCTGGGCGACCGCGCCCTGACGGCGACCGACATCACCCCCAACCCGTCCCAGGCGCACGAATTCTACGATTACGACGCCAAATACGGCGATGACGGCTCCCACCACCAATTGCCCGCGCGCATCCACCCCGACGCCTTCGCCCGGGCGCTGGAACTGGCGGTGGCCGCCCATCGCGCGATCGGCTGCTCCGGCGCCTCGCGCACCGATTTCCGCTATGACGACACGTCCTGCGGCGACGGACCCGACCGCCGCCCCGGCCGCCTGCCCGGCCGCCTGGTGGTGCTCGAAGTCAATACCCAGCCCGGCATGACGCCCACCTCGCTCCTGCCCGAACAGGCCGCGCATTGCGGCATCTCCTACGGCGCGCTGTGCCGCTGGATGGTCGAGCACGCGACCTGCCGCACCTGAGGCCCCACACCGAAACCCCACCCTTGAGCCAAGGAGGATCACGAACCGCCGCATGAGACGCGCAGCCGACAATCGCAACGACCGGCCCTCCCGGCTGTCGATCTTCCTGCGGCGCCGGCGCCGCATGGTGCGGCCGGCCGCCCTGGCGCTCACCCT
>NZ_JABXXP010000999.1 GCF_013376155.1 Nguyenibacter vanlangensis | reverse complement strand
AGGCGGCGTGTGCGCTGGCCGGCAGCGGGCGGCGGGTGATGTATATCTCGGGCGAGGAGGCGGTGGACCAGATCCGCCTGCGCGCCCGGCGGCTGGGGCTGGATGCGCCGGGGCTGGACCTGGCGGCGGCGATCAACGTGACCGACATCGCCGGCACGCTGGAGGCCGAGCGCGACGTGGCGCTGGTGGTGATCGATTCGATCCAGACCATGTGGCTGGAAAGCGTGGAGAGCGCGCCGGGCACGGTGAGCCAGGTGCGCGCCACGGCGTTCGAGCTGATCCGGCTGGCCAAGCAGCGCGGGTTCAGCCTGATCCTGGTCGGGCACGTGACCAAGGAGGGCGCGCTGGCCGGTCCGCGCGTGCTGGAGCACATGGTCGACGCGGTGATGTATTTCGAGGG
Organism: Nguyenibacter vanlangensis; assembly: GCF_013376155.1. Classification (GTDB taxonomy): domain Bacteria; phylum Pseudomonadota; class Alphaproteobacteria; order Acetobacterales; family Acetobacteraceae; genus Gluconacetobacter; species Gluconacetobacter vanlangensis. Next base: position 411 of record NZ_JABXXP010000999.1, on the reverse strand, counting down.
CGACCGGGGGCACCAGTTCCGCATCCTGCGCGCCGCCAAGAACCGTTTCGGCGCGACCGACGAGATCGGCGTGTTCGCCATGACCGACCAGGGGCTGGTCGAGGTGCCCAACCCGTCGGCGCTGTTCCTGGCAGAGCGGCGCGGCAATATCGCCGGGTCGGCGGTGTTTGCCGGGATCGAGGGCACGCGGCCGGTGCTGCTGGAGGTGCAGGCGCTGCTGTCGCCCAAATCGGGCGATTCCGCGCCGCGCCGGGCGGTGGTGGGGTGGGATTCGTCGCGCCTGAACATGCTGCTGGCGGTGCTGGAGACGCGGTGCGGGATGAAGCTGCACGGCATGGACGTGCATCTGAACATCGCGGGCGGGCTGCGGGTGCTGGAGCCGGCCGCCGACCTGGCGGTGGCGGCCGCCCT
>NZ_JABXXP010000998.1 GCF_013376155.1 Nguyenibacter vanlangensis | reverse complement strand
GATCGCCCGCCGCGCGAGCGCGCGCGGGTGATGCGGCGCTGGGCACGGCTGGTCGAGGACCATGCCGCGGAGCTGGCCCGGCTGGAGACGGTATGCTCCACCCGGCCGATCGCCGAGACGGCGGGATGGGACGTGCCGTTCACGGCCGAGGGCATCCGTTTTTTCGCCGAATATGCCGACAAGCTGGGCGGCGAGGTGGCGGCCACGCAGACCGACCTGCTGGGCATGGTGATGGCCGAGCCGTACGGCGTGGTCGGCGCGATCGCGCCGTGGAACTTCCCCCTGGTCATGGGCAGTTGGAAAGTGGTGCCGGCACTGGTGGCGGGCAACGGCGTCGTGCTGAAACCGTCCGAGATGACGCCGTTTTCGATCGTCATGCTGGCCCGCCTGGCGGTCGAGGCCGGGGTGCCGGCGGGCCTGTTCAACGTCGTGCAGGGCAGCGGCACGGTGACGGGCGACGCGCTGGCCCGCCACCCCGCCTGCGGCAAGCTGACCTTCACCGGCTCGACCCGTACCGGCATCGCCGTCATGAAGGCGGCGGCGGAAAGCGGGCCGAAGCCGGTAACGCTGGAACTGGGCGGCAAGAGCCCGCAGATCGTCTATGACGATATCCGCGACGTCGGCGCCGTGGCCGAGCGTATCCTGCGGGCCTTTACCGGCAATGCGGGACAGGTCTGCGTGGCGGGATCGCGTCTGCTGGTCCAGCGCGGGGTGCGCGATGCGCTGCTGGACGGCATCGTCGCCCGTACCGCCCTGCTGCGCGCCGGCCGGCTGGTGGACGGCGCCACGCGCTATTCGCCGATCATCTCGGCCCGCCAG
>NZ_JABXXP010000997.1 GCF_013376155.1 Nguyenibacter vanlangensis | reverse complement strand
CCGGTCTCCGGTCCCGAGACCGCAACGAACAGAACCGGCGGCGGCGGAAGGGCGGCGAACGGCACGACCGCGCCGGGCTGGACATGCTGCACATGGGCGCTGCCGCAGGCGCAGAGCGGAAGCGCGACCAGAAGGGGCGCGATTCCCATACGGGACGATCGGCCGGGCCGGCGCGGGGCTGAGAGATGGTTCATGCCCCTGTTACGATCCGGTGCGGCCAGCCCCCCGTCCCGCCGCGTTTCCGTCGTATTTTCCTTTTCTTTCCGCGTGGGCCCGAGTGAGTTCGATGGGGTCCGAGGGGGATCGTGCCCCGCGCCGCGTATCATGGCCGAACGGATGATATGGCGGGGACACATGACGGGATGGCGCGCCCTCCGTGCGATCGATGGCCGGTCTCCGGAATTGTCGACATGGCGCGGGCAACAGGCAAGGAAGCAGGGGATGCCGGGCGAGAGCCGGAGATATGCGACGGCGTCGGACGATGAACTGCTCCGATGGTCGGGGGACGGCGACCGCCACGCCTTCGACCTGATCGACGGCGATTCGCTTCACGGGTCATGCCGAAACGGCGGAAGACCTTGTCCAGGACGCATTCGTCCGCGCCTGGACCCATGTGCGGCATTTCGATGGCGCGCGCGCGCAGTTCACGACCTGGCTGTACCGTGTCATCGTCAACCTGAGTATCGATCTGCGCCGCCGCAGACGCATGGACCCGCTGCCCGATGATTTCGACATGATCGACGACAGCCCCGCCGCCGACAGCCAGCTCGCGGCCCGGCAGGAGCGGCGCGCCCTTGTCGAGGCGCTGCGCGCGCTTCCCGTCCGCC
>NZ_JABXXP010000996.1 GCF_013376155.1 Nguyenibacter vanlangensis | reverse complement strand
CTAGGGTCTGTGGGGATTTGGGATTCCTATTTTAGCGGAGATGTGATTCACCCACTGGATGGATCGCTTAGTACTGACCGATGCCCAATGGGCGAAGATAGAACCGCATTGCCTGGGTAAGCTGTCTGATCCCGGACGCAGTGGCCGCGACAACCGGCTATTCATTGAGGCGGTTCTTTGGATTGTCCGAACAGGCAGCCCATGGCGGGACCTTCCTGCCACATTCGGCAACTGGAATACGGCATTCCGCCGGTTTCGTGATTGGCGCGAAGCTGATGTTTTCAAGCGGATTTTTGATGCCTTGTCGGGAGACCCCGACATGGAATACGCCATGGTTGATGCCACTATCGTCAAGGTCCACCGGCACGGCCAAGGCGCAAAAGGGGGACTCAGAGCCAGGCCATTGGTCGTTCCAAAGGCGGGATAACGACCAAGATCCTGGCCCTGACCGATGCCTTGGGCAACCTTGTTCGCTTCAAACTGCTACCGGGGAACCGCTACGACACGATCGGCGTCGCCCCTTTGATCGATGGCATCAACTTCGAAGCCCTGCTGGGCGACAAGGCCTTTGATGCCAACTGGATCATCGAAGAACTCGACCAGCGAGGCGCGAAAGTCGTCATCTCACAACGGTCACAGCGCAAGAACCCGCGCGCCATTGACGAAGAGATATACAAATGGCGTCACCTGATCGAGAACTTCTTCTGCAAACTCAAGGAGTTCAAGCGCATCGCCATGCGAGCCTGCAAAACCGACCGGAGCTTCGAGGCGATGATATATCTCGCCGCAGGTGTCATCAACTCACGCTAAATCCCCACAGACCCTAG
>NZ_JABXXP010000995.1 GCF_013376155.1 Nguyenibacter vanlangensis | reverse complement strand
CCTCGGCGCCGAACGCGCGCGCGCGGCGGCGCGGCTGCGCGCGGCGGTCGCCGCCGCCCCGTTCATGGTCGGCGGCACCAACCGCTTCGACACGGTGCTGATGCAGGCCCTGGGCCCCGCCGTGTTCAGCAAGATGGGGGCCGAGGGCATCATGGCCGCCGCCCTGCCCGAACAGGGGCTGGGCATCGCGGTGAAATGCCATGACGGCGCCCCCCGCGCGGCCGAGGTCGCGATGGCCGCCCTGTTGATCCGCTTCCTTGGGCCCGAAAATCGTGACAATATGGTGTTGGCCGGCCTGACACGGCACAGCATGCGCAACTGGAACGGCCTGATCGTCGGAGAAGTGCGCGCCGCCTTCGCCTGATCGTGTCCGCCCGATCACGCCGAATTGACACGCCAGAGCCACACGCCTGTACGAAACTGACAAACAAAAACGTTAACAAGACCAACAACAATTCAACGATAATAAACTAAACGATAATAGATAAGAAACGTTAGTAAATAATAAACGTAAGGAACCGTCCGGCATGAATGCTTCCGCGCCGTCCCCGCGGCACGCCCCGTCCGAGTCCGTCCATGTGCGCTCGATCGTCGTCGGCTGCCTGGCCGCCCTGGCCGGGCTGATGTCCGGCCTGGATATCGGCGTCATTTCCGGCGCGCTGGATTTCGTCACCCGCGAATTCCACGCCTCGCTGATCGCGCAGCAATGGATCGTCAGCGCCATGATGGCGGGGGCCGCGGTCGGCGCCCTGATGGCCGGCTGGATGTCCCACCATATCGGGCGCAAGCGCTCGCTGGTCATCGGCGCCGCCGTGTTCGTGGCCGGCT
>NZ_JABXXP010000994.1 GCF_013376155.1 Nguyenibacter vanlangensis | reverse complement strand
CGGCTTCGACTGGTCCACGGCGGACGAGGTCGCGCACAAGGTCGATGAGGAAATCGCGGAACTGAAGGCCGAACTGCCGGGCGGCGACCGCGCGCGCCTCGCCGACGAGCTGGGCGACGTGCTGTTCACCCTGGCCAGCCTGGCGCGCAAGCTGGACCTGGACCCCGAGGCCTGCCTGCGGCACGCCAACGCCAAATTCACCCGCCGCTTCACCGCCATGGAGCAGGACCTCGCCCGCCAGGGCCTGGCTCCGGGCGACAGCAGCCTGGACCAGATGGAGGCCGGCTGGCAGGAGGTCAAGCGCCGCGAGCGGACCGCCCGATCCGAGTGACCCGCCCCGGACGGCCGGTTCTACCCGGCCGGTCCCGCCCGACCTCGGTCCGCCTGTCCGGTCCGCCTGCCCGTCCGCTCAGGCGGCGTCCAGCAGCAGCGCCCGCAATTCCAGCCAACTCTCGCGATCCGGAGCATAGAGCAACCCGCCATCCAGGTCCGTGGGCCGATAGGGCGTGCCGTCGAAATGGGCGCAATACCCCCCGGCCTCGCGGTGGATCAGCCAGCCCGCCAGGTGGTCCCACGGCAGCGTCCGGTTGAAGAGCAGGAAATCGCACTTGCCGTCGCCCAGCATCAGATATTCGTGCGCGGCGCAGCGGAAATCCCACGATCCCATCAGGCGGGGCAGGTTGCGCGCGACCGCGTCGCGCATCGGCTGCGGCAGATAGCGCCAGGACGCGTTCCCGCACATCTCCCGCGCCGGAAGGGGCGCCGCGCACGACATGGTCCGCTCCACGCCGTCGGCACCGGCCAGCCATGCGCCCTGTCCGCGCACCGCC
>NZ_JABXXP010000993.1 GCF_013376155.1 Nguyenibacter vanlangensis | reverse complement strand
ACGGGTCGTCCGCCGTCAGCATGGAAGGACGGGCCGCCGGCCGCTGGCCGGCCGGCGCTGGGTGGAACGCATCGCGGGCTCCGGGGCGGGTCGTGCGGCGATCGTATTACAAATCCACCCCGTGACAAATCCCGCGTTCAGGTCCGGGGTTCGGGCCCGGGATTCAGGTCCGGGAGTCAGGTGCGGTGCGGCACGCCCTTGCTGGTGGAATATTCGAAATGCAGCGCGGTGTCGGGCCGGACGATCGGGTGGATGGCATGGGCCGCCATCGCGCCCTCGCTGAATCCCTGCAGAATCAGCTTCAGCTTGCCTGGATAGGCGGCGACGTCGCCCACCGCGAAGACGCCCGGCAGGCTGGTCTCGCAGCTCGACGGCACGACGGGAATGGTGCTGCGGATCGAATCGATCCCCCATTGCGCGATCGGGCCCAGATCGGTCGACAGGCCGAAGAAGGGCAGCAGCCGGTTGCCGGGCAGGAGTCGCCGCTCGCCGTCCAGCGTCGCTACCTCGACGCCGTCCAGTTCGCCATCCACGCCCTGCAGGCCATGCAACTGATAGGGCACCACCTTCTCGATCCGTCCGGCCGCCACGGCCGCGTCGAGCTGGCGCAGGCTTTCCGGGGCGGCCCGGAAACGGTCGCGGCGATGGACCAGCCAGATCTTCTCGGCCACGTCCTGCAGCGACAGGGCCCAGTCGATGGCGGAATCGCCGCCGCCGGCGATGACGATGCGCGTGCCGGCGAATTCGGCCCGGCGCCGGACGTAATACTGCACCGCGCCGCTGGCCTCGAATCCCTCCAGCCCGGCCAAGGGCGGCCGGTTGGGGCCGAAG
>NZ_JABXXP010000992.1 GCF_013376155.1 Nguyenibacter vanlangensis | reverse complement strand
ATCGCATCGGCCCGGGCCGCGATGTCGGGCGGGACGGTGCGGCCCCAGGAATCGCGGTCCACGCCGTGGCCGAGGGTGAGGAAATGCGGCTGGGCCTGCCAGGTGCCGGCCAGGCGGGCGGCGACCTGCCGGACGTAATAGGCGCGGAAATCGAGCACGACCGAGCTGACATAGGCGTCGGGGCCGTATTGGCGCATGTCGGTGTTCCACATCGCGGCCTTGATGCCGCGCTGCTGGGCGACGCGGAGATAGCCCGGTTCGTCCATGATGCCGCACAGGAAGTCGCAGCCGTTTTCGGCCAGCGCGGTGCCGGCCTGCGTGGCGGCCTGCGGGTCGAACCAGGCATTGATCGAGATGGCCTGGAGCGTCGCCGCCGGATTGACCGAGCGCGCGCCCAGCAGGACCGCGTTGGCCCCGGCATAGACCGAGGGAATCGGGAACGAGCCGACGAAGCCGATCTTGTTCGTGCGGGTCATCAGGCCGGCGGCGATGCCGATGACGTAGCTGGCATACCAGTGGGTGATGTAATACCAGCCCAGATTGCCCGAGACGCCGTGTCCGTCGCATTCCATGAAGGCGACGTCGGGCGCGCGGTCGGACACGTCGCGGATGAAGTCGCCGTAATTGGAGGTCGCGATGACCATCTGCGCGCCCTCGGCCACGAACTGGCGGAAGATGCGCGTGGCGTCGGCGGAATAGGGGATGCTTTCGACATAGACGGTGCGCAGGCGCGGAAAGGCCTGGCGCACGGCCCGCACGCCGCGGTCATGCGCCGTGGTCCAGCCGCCGTCGGTGACGGGGCCGGTATGGCCGAAGGCGACCAGGGCATCCG
>NZ_JABXXP010000991.1 GCF_013376155.1 Nguyenibacter vanlangensis | reverse complement strand
GGGGCAGGACCAGCCGCCAGCCCGCGTCCGCCAGGCGAGGATCGGGCGCGCCGATAGCCGAATCGATCATCGGCGGCACCGCGTCCCATGCCGCATGCACGGCAAATCCCGTCGGGTCGATCGACACGTCCGACCGCAGGCGATAGCGCGCCAGCTTCTGGCGCAGCATGTCGGCCTGCGCCGCCGCGCAATCCATCAGCAGCCGCTGCCCCTCGGCCTCCTCATACAGAAAGAAATCCGCCAGCCACCGTCCCTGCGGCGTCAGCAGCGCGGCCCAGACGGCACGCCCCGGCGCCACCTCGGCCACGTCGTTGGAAACCAGCCCCTGCAGGAACGTCACCCGGTCGGCGCCGGAAATGGCCAGCACCGCGCGGTCTGGCAGATGGGCAAGATGCGTCATGTCCGGATTCTGGGTCCGCCCGTCTCTCAAGGCAAGGGGGGCAAGGCAAGGGGGGGCCAGGGCAGGGGGGAGGCAAGGGGGCGCCATATTGGTGCCGCTCCAAAAGGCGGCTAGCGTGCCCGGCATGCGGATCCTGTTCATCTCCTCCACCCGGCTGGGCGACGCCGTCCTGTCGACCGGCCTGCTGGACCATCTCCTCCATGCCTTCCCCCAGGCCCGTTTCACCATCGTCTGCGGCCCCGTGGCCCGCGACCTGTTCGCCCGCATGCCCCGGCGCGACCGCACCATCGTGCTGACCAAGCGGAAATGGGACCTGCACTGGCTGGCGCTGTGGCGCGACTGCGTGGCCACGACATGGGATCTGTGCGTCGACGTACGGGGCTCGGGCGTCAGCTTCTTCCTGCGCACGCGCCGCCGGGCGATCATGCGCGGC
>NZ_JABXXP010000990.1 GCF_013376155.1 Nguyenibacter vanlangensis | reverse complement strand
ATGGCTGGCGTGCGGGGCCGATTTCGGGCTGCTGTCCGCCACGCCCGAACGCTTCATCCAGCTCGGCCCCGACCGCATGGCGCGCAGCCGGCCGATCAAGGGCACGGCCCCGCGCGGCGCCACCTCCGAACAGGACGACGCCCTGCGCGCCGCCCTGGCGATGGATGAGAAGGAGCGCGCCGAGAACCTGATGATCGTGGACCTGATGCGCAACGATCTCGGCCGCGTCGCGCAATTGGGCAGCGTGCGCGTGCCCGAACTGTTTTCGGTCGAACGCTTCGCGCACGTCCATCACCTGGTGTCCGAAATCGCGGCCACCCTGGCGCCGGGATACGACGCGCTCGACCTGCTGCGCGCCGCCCTGCCGCCGGGCTCGGTCACCGGCGCGCCGAAACACCGCGCCATGCAGATCATCGACAGGCTCGAATCCTCGCCGCGCGGCGCCTATTGCGGCGCGGTGTTCCGCATCGGAACCGACGGCGCGATGGACAGTTCGGTCATCATCCGCGCCCTGGCCACCACCCGGCGGACGATCACCGCCGCCGCCGGGGGCGGGATCACCATCCTGTCCGACCCCGAACGGGAATATGCCGAAATGCGCCTCAAGATCGCACCGCTGCTGGCCCTGTTCGGGGCCGACCGGTCCCCCGGCCCCATAGGGGGCGGGACATGACCTGGCTCTGGCTGAATGACGGGCTGGTGCCGGCCGATCAGGCGCGGATCGACCCCGCCGATCGCGGCCTGACCCTGGGCGACGGATTGTTCGAGACGATGCGCGTGGCCGAGGGCCGGATCGCCCACCTGGCCCGCCATCTCGACCGGCTGCGCCAGGG
>NZ_JABXXP010000989.1 GCF_013376155.1 Nguyenibacter vanlangensis | reverse complement strand
CGCCGCATGGCCGCCGCCAGCACGCCCAGCCCGGCCGCCAGCGCGGCCCCGGCCAGGACGCTGCGAATCGTGGTGGTGACCAGGATCGGCATGGTCTTGCGCACTTCCAGGTCGAACCGGCCATGCGCGGCATAGGCCCCGGTCACCGGGGCGAACAGATTGTCGGGCGCGTCGGCTTCGGCGGCGTCCTTTTCCAGTTGCCTTGCATAGGCATCGAGCGATTGGCGCCGGTCCATCAGAGACGGGACCAGCAGCCCCGCCGCGCGGCGCCCCAGCCCCGAAAGCCCGACCCGGACATCGCGATGCCGCCCGAACGCGGCGCGGCTGATCGCCTCGGCGGCGATTTCGGGTTCATAGACCGGCGCGGTCGGCTTCAGGCGCTTGCCGGTATGGTTGCGGGTCCAGGAGAAGCGCGGGGTGTTGATCGCCGGCAGATGCACCAGCGCCAGGTGGATCCGGTCGCCGTCGCGCAGGATTTCCGGCCGCAGGCTTTCGGTAAAGGCGCGGATCGCCGCCCTGGCGCCGCTTTCGACCGCGCGCAACGGCAGCGGCAGGGACAGCGCGGCCAGATTGACGATGGTGCCGCAGCCCCGCCGCCGCATGCGGGTCAGCGCGGCCTGCGTGCCGTGGACCGTGCCCAGATAGGTGACCTCGGTCGCGCGCCGGATGTCCGCGGGCGGCAGGGTGACGAACTGGCCGCAGACGTCGGCGCCGGCGCAATTCACCCATAGCGTGATGGGGCCCAGGCGGGATTCGATCGATTCGGCGGCGCGGTCCAGGGCGGCCGCGTCGGCGACGTCGGCGGTCACGGCCATGGCGCGGACATGCAGTTCC
>NZ_JABXXP010000988.1 GCF_013376155.1 Nguyenibacter vanlangensis | reverse complement strand
CGCACCAGCCAGGTCCAGCCCAGTTGCGGCAGCAATACCAGGCCCATGGCCGTCACGGCCGCAAGGCGGCCCCGCGTGACCAGCAGCGCGATCCCGCCGCCCCACAGGACGAACCCCCATTGCACCAGCGTCACCGCCACCGGCGACAGGCCGCCCGTGGTCGCAAGCTGGTACAGATGTTCGCGATGGCTTTCCATCAGCCGCGCCCCCCGCCGCCAGCGCCGTACCAGCGTATAGGTCACGTCATAGAGCACGCCGGCCAGCATCAGCGGCACGGCGCTCCACGCGGCGCCCGCGGGCTGACCGGCGGCACAGGCCAGGCCGAACGCGCCGATCAGCAGGCCGCAGCTCTGGCTGCCCACGTCGCCCATGAAGATCCGGCCCGCCGGAAAGTTGAACGGCAGGAACCCGGCCAGCGCCGCCGCCAGGATCAGCGCCATCCCCCCAAGCATCGGGCCCCCAAGCATCGGGCCCCCAGGCGTCGGGCCCCCCAACATCAAACCACCCAGCACCAGGCAGGCCAGCATGACCGCGCCCGAGATCAGCCCGTTCAGCCCATCCATGAAATTGACCGCATTGGTCAGATAGACCAGCCCCAGGACCGACAGGACGCCCCCCAGAACGGCGCCCGGGACGTCGCCCATGATCGGGGACAGGACGCCGTGCGGATACGGCCCGGTCGCCACGACCAGGATCGCGGCGGCGAACTGCGCCGCCAGCTTCAGCACGGGCGGCCATTGATGGACGTCATCCAGCCAGGACACGCCGCCCAGCAGGATCGTGGCGCCCAGCAGCCCGGCCACCGGGCCGTCCAGCGGGGGCAGGCCGTCCAGC
>NZ_JABXXP010000987.1 GCF_013376155.1 Nguyenibacter vanlangensis | reverse complement strand
CGCGCGGACCGGCCGGCAGCACCAGCGCCTCGGCTCGCCTGCCCAGCATGTCGCGCACGTGGCGCAGCATCTCGCCCTCGTCGTAATCGGTATAGCCGATCAGCAACTCATACCCCGCGCCGCGGATGATTTCCGTCAGGCCACGCGCCGCGTCGGCGAAATTGGTGTTGGTCAGGGTCGGCAGGATCAGCCCGACGAAGCCGCTGCGCCGGGTCGACAGGGCCTCGGCCGCGCGATCGGGGACATAACCCAGCTCGGCGATCGCCCGCTCGACGGCGCGGCGTGTCTCCGCGCGCACCAGGTGGGGGGCGCGCAGGGCGCGCGAGACGGTCATGCGCGAGACCCCGGCCCGGGCCGAGACATCCATGATGGTCGGGCGCACGCCGGGCTCCCGCAGCTCCGGCACGGGAATGGTGGACAACGCAGGGCGGGCGGTATCGGCAATGGGCGCGGGGGCCGGGGATGGCGCCGGGGCCGCGCGTGTCGTCCGCGTGTCTGACATGCCTGCCCGTCCCTCCCGCCCCGCCTCGCTCACGCAAACTTATAGGCCCCGAGGGCGCAAAGCCGCGCCCGCAATATGGACAAGGCCGTGCCGTTCCTGTCCGGATAGACATCCCATCATAAGAATCCAAACATGAACAGGAAATGTCTGCCATGCCGATATTGCCGATCTTCGACCTGACCGGACGCCTGGCGCTGGTCACCGGTTCCAGCGGCGGAATCGGCCTGGCGATCGCCGCGGGCCTGGCCGATGCCGGGGCCCATGTCATCCTGAACGGACGGGACGCCGACCGGCTGGAACACGCCGCCGCCACGCTGCGCGAGACCGCGCCG
>NZ_JABXXP010000986.1 GCF_013376155.1 Nguyenibacter vanlangensis | reverse complement strand
CAGCCGGGCCGCCTGTTCTGAAATCGCCGGCCCGCTGCTCCAGAACAGCGCGACGAACGCCCCCAGCACCCCCGCGACCACCAGGCTCAGCGCCAGCCAGTAGGGCAGGCGCATCGCCCGCTCCAGGCGGATCGCCAGGTTATGCAGGATCACCGCGATCAGCGTCGCGGCAAACACCACCATCAGCACGTCGCCGATCAGCCAGATCGACAGCACCAGCACCGCCAGCAGCACCGTAACCTGCAGCAGGCTGTGAATCCGGGCCAACTGCACCGCCCGCGGGTCCATCTCCCGCTCGGGGGGCGCCATACCGGCGGGTGTGTCGTCCGGCCGCCTGGCGGCCGCGTGCATCGGGGTCATGGTCCGTTCCGGCTGTGACAGGGCGCTATCTGGCATACCAGCCGGCGCGCGTCGATTCCATCAGCAATGACAGGCAGATACAGCCGATCCGCACCATCTTCCGGAAAATCCGTAAGGTGTTGACGCATCAATCGCCGTTATGATCCCGGCCCCAGGCGGCATACTGGCCGGCGACATGTCAACGGTCCCAGACACATTGGCCTCGGACGCTCGTCCGCACGAAAGGACATCGCCTTGGACACCGAAATCGGAGACGATACGCCGGTCGGCCATTACGACGCGCCGCACGGCGTCGCCGCCGCGGAATTCGCCCTGGCGCTGGGCACCTTCGCCATCGGCACCGGCGAATTCGCGATCATGGGCATGTTGCCGGAAATGGCGTCGTCGCTGGGCATCACCATCCCGTCCGCCGGCCACGTCATCGCCGCCTATGCGCTGGGCGTCGTCGTCGGCGCGCCGCTGATCGCGGTGTGCGG
>NZ_JABXXP010000985.1 GCF_013376155.1 Nguyenibacter vanlangensis | reverse complement strand
GGAGGGCAGCAAGAGCTTCACCAAGGAAATCTGTGACGCCGCGCGCATTCCGACCGCGAAATGGGAACGGTTCGACGCCATCGCGCCGGCGCTGGAGTTCGTCCGCCGCCGGGGCGCGCCGATCGTGATCAAGGCCGACGGCCTGGCGGCCGGCAAGGGCGTGGTGGTGGCGCAGAGCGTGGCCGAGGCGGAGGACGCCATCCGCGCGATGATGGAGGACGAGACCCTGGGCGCGGCCGGCCGGTCGGTGGTGATCGAGGAATGCCTGACCGGCGACGAGGTGTCGCTGTTCGCCTTCTGCGCCGGGGAAACCGCCGTGCTGATCGGCGCGGCGCAGGACCACAAGCGTATCGGCGAGGGCGATACCGGCCCCAATACCGGCGGCATGGGCGCGGTCTCGCCGCCCGCCGGATTCGACCGTGCGACGCAGGACGCGGCGCTGGACCTGCTGGTCCGCCCCATGCTGGCGGAGATGGTCCGCCGCGGCACCCCCTTTCGCGGCGTGATCTTCGCCGGGCTGATGCTGACCGAGGACGGGCCGAAGCTGATTGAGTACAATGTGCGCCTCGGCGACCCCGAGGCCCAGGCGTTGCTGATCCGGCTGCAATCCGATCTGCTGCCGGCCCTGGCGTCGGTCGCCGACGGCACGCTGGATGCCGCCGACATCCGCTTCTCGGACGAGCATTCCGTCAGCATCGTGCTGGCCGCGCGCGGCTATCCCGGCCGGCCGGCCGCCGGCGGGGTGATCGAGGATATCGAAGCCGCCGCGGCGCTGCCCGGCGTCGCCGTCTTCCATGCCGGCACCCGGCGGGACGATGCGGGTCGGCTGGTCGCGGCC
>NZ_JABXXP010000984.1 GCF_013376155.1 Nguyenibacter vanlangensis | reverse complement strand
TCTTCCAGCTTATCGGCACCGCCATCCTCCTGCCGATCATCCTGACCTACACGATCTATTCCTATCGCGTGTTTCGTGGAAAAGTGACGGAAGCCGATGGCTATCATTGAAATCGTGCGGGGTGACGGGTCCGAGGCACCGCACCGATGGAGCGCACGGGTCGGATGGTTCACCGTTATCTGGGCAGGGAACACCGCGCTGTTCATCGCCACGGCCACCCTGCTTCACCTCCTGGTGCCGAAATGAGCAAACCCATCGCCGTCCTGGCGGATCGGAGCGACGAGAATGGACGAGGATCCGATGATTTTTGATTTTGAACGCGATTTCGCCGGTTCCCTGCGCTGCATTCCAATGATCGCACGGCAGAAGCTCGACATTACCGGCATCAAGCTGAGCCTGAAGCAGTGGAGCCGCCTGTCGCGCGAAGAGCGGGGCCGGTTGGCTGACCTGCCGTGCGAGACGAAGGACGAGCAGGACGCCTATCGCGTGTTCGTGCTGGATCGGATCATGGCCCGGACGGACGAGCCGGTCCGCTATCTGGCCACGCGGGACTTCGGGGACTGGCAGCAGCCCGGCCGCATGCCCGACTCCGTGCGTCTCCAGGCCGAGGCGGATGGCGTGGTCCCGCCGACAGCGGAAGAATGGGCGGCACTGGCGCCCCTGCAACGTTTCGCGCTGGTCAAGCTGACCCGGTCCCAACACGAAAACGAGAATTTCGTGCCGGCATTAAAAGAATTCGGCATCCTTTAACCACTATGGCAGGCGGGCCCGGCAATGGCCATCAGGAGGTTGGTACCATGAGCAAAGAGAAAGAATCCACGTTCAAGCCCTATCACCACC
>NZ_JABXXP010000983.1 GCF_013376155.1 Nguyenibacter vanlangensis | reverse complement strand
TGCTGCTGGACGAGGCCACCAGCGCGCTCGACAGCGAAAGCGAGGCCCTGGTCCAGCACGCGCTGGCCCATCTGCGGCGCGGCCGCACCACCATCGTGGTCGCCCACCGCCTCTCGACCGTGCGCTCCGCCGACCTGGTGGTGGTGCTGGCCGACGGACAAGGTGTCGAATGCGGCACCCACGCCGAACTGGTCGAAGCCAACGGCCTGTATGCCCGCATGGTCCGTACCCAGGCCTTTGAATTATAGACCATCCATAAATATCTTTTAAAACAACCGGTTGACCTGTTCATGCGCGGCCCGCCCCCCGGCGGGCGCGCATTTTTTTTCGCGCTTCCGCCTCCGGGGGGCGGTTGATGGATCGGACTCTTCGTGTCATGGATTGACCGACCGGTTCGGTCAACGGGGCGGCGGCGGCCACGGCGGGGCGGAAACGGGCCCGCCGCGTGATTCCGTTCGCGGCACACGCTGGAAGCAAGAGGAATCGCATGGCCGATCAAGACGGCGCAAGTTCAGGCGGCAAGCCGGACGACGCGTCCGGGAAGACTCCCAAGCCCAGGAAAGCCAACCCCGCGATCCGGATCGGGCTGCTGGCCTTCGTCGCGATCGTCGCCGTCGGGGCGGGGGTCCATTGGTTCCTGACCCGCTACGACATCGAAACCGACGACGCCTTCGTCGCCGGCCGCGCGGTGACGATCGCCCCGCATGTCCGCGGCTACATCACCGAACTGCTGGTCAACGACAACCAGTTCGTCCATGCCGGCCAGCTCCTCGCCCGGATCGACGACCGCGACTATCGCGCGGCGCGCGACAACGCCGCGGCCACGCTGGACATCGCGCG
>NZ_JABXXP010000982.1 GCF_013376155.1 Nguyenibacter vanlangensis | reverse complement strand
AGGAGTGGCGGGATTGGCCAGCAGCGCCGCCGGCGGATCCGACAGGTCGGGCAGCGCGGGCACGTCCCAGCGTACCGTCAGCACCCGCGCCGCCTCGGCCGCGTCTTCCTCGCGCTCGGCCACCACGCCGACGAAATCGCCGATGGTGACGACATCGACCAGGCCGGGAACATGCGCGACCGATGCGCGATCGACCGACCGCAGGCTGTGCCCGACAAAGCCCCCATGATCGAAACCGCCGTAAGGCGGGCGGACGACCCGTCCATGGAGCATGCCCGGCACCCGGACATCATGCACATAGACCGCGCGCCCCGTGGCCTTGTCGGGAATATCCACCCGCGGCACCGTCCGCCCCACGATCCGGTAGCGATCGGGCGCCTTGACCGCGACCTGCTCGTCCAGCCGGACGCGCAGCGCCTGGCCCTCCAGCAGCATGCCATAGGTCAGCGGCGCATCCCGCAGCAGGGCCGGCGCACCGACGATCCGCCCGTCGCGCAGATCCAGTTCCGCCACCGGCCGGTTCAGCCGCAGCGCGGCAAGATCCAGCAGGACGGCCCGCGCATGCGCCGCGGCCCGGCGGAGCGGAATCGCGCTGACCTGGATGGTCTCGCTGGCGATCGTCGCCCCCTGGTCCGGCGTCCTGCCCGTGTGCCCCAGCACCATCGTGACATGGCCGAACGGCACGTCCAGTTCCTCGGCGACGATCTGCGCCAGCGCGGTGCGGATGCCGGTACCCAGATCGACATGCCCGCAATAGCCCGTGACCCGGCCTTCGGCATGCACGACGACGAACATTTCGTCCGGCGCCTCGCCCGCCGGCGCCGCCCGCGCCGCCAGCCC
>NZ_JABXXP010000981.1 GCF_013376155.1 Nguyenibacter vanlangensis | reverse complement strand
CTGCCGGCGCCGCATTTTGCGCGGGCATGGCCGCCATTGCGACCGAGACGGGCACGGCCGCAGCGGCGGCAGGCGCCGTGTGAACATGAACCGAAGCCGCCTTCGGCTTGGCCTTGGCAGCCGCGTGATGTTTCGCCGGGGTCGCGGCCCCGGCGCCGAATGCGCCACATTGCGCCGCGAGAATCGTGGCGGTCGCCAGCTTGCGTCTGAGGGTCATAATTTTTGATCCTTGGTTTTACAATAGGGATCTTTAATGGTACGAGACCGAAATCATCATAAGCAGAATTGGTATACCACTTGCAATCGGACCGGATGAAATTTCTGTTACGCCGCCCATTTCGTTGCTGATTCGCAACATATTCATAAGCACGTTCGCCGCCATTCACCGCCTGCCCTGCAACGGCCCCATGCACGGGGGCGCCATGGCGTGAAAATGCGATCATGGAGATCTGGCGGCCGGTTCGTCCGTGTTCCAGCCCTGCCCTATCATCTCCATTCACGATCCATTTTGGAAGCGGAATTTTTCGTCACCCACCCACAGGAACCGATCCGGCGCGCCGATCCGGGAACGGGCCTGCCCGTCGCTCCGGCGGATTTTTCGATCGCGGGATCTGGCACAAGGCCGTACAAACATTCGAACACCATGGGGAGACGACACGATGACAGCGATCAGGGCCATGGCCTGCGCGGTCCTGGGAAGCCTTTGCATGTCCGGCGCGGCGCTGGCGGGCGAACTGGTCATCCGCAATGACGGGCCCGCATCGGCGTCCTGCCATTTTCAGGCCCCCGCGGCATCGCCGGTCGCCATGCCGGACCGTGCCGTCGCGGCAGGCGCGACCAT
>NZ_JABXXP010000980.1 GCF_013376155.1 Nguyenibacter vanlangensis | reverse complement strand
GACGCCGCCGCGCCTGATGGCGCCGATGGCGTCGATGCTGGCGACGCACGGCCGCACCGACCGGCTGGTCCTGTCCACCCCGGCGATGCAGTCCATGCTGGACAGCCTGTCGTCGCGGCTGGACGAAGGGCGCGAATTGTCGCGCTACATGACCGGCCTGCTGATCTTCCTGGGCCTGCTGGGCACGTTCTACGGGCTGCTGCTGACCGTGGGGTCCATCGCCGACGTGATCGGGAGCCTGTCGATCGGATCGGGGGACCTGAACGTGATGTTCGGGCAGTTGAAGAGCGGGCTGGCCCAGCCGCTGCACGGCATGGGCACGGCCTTTTCGGGATCGATGTTCGGCCTGGCCGGTGCGCTGGTACTGGGCTTTCTGGACCTGACGGCCGGGCAGGCGCAGAATCGTTTCTTCAACGAACTGGAGGAATGGCTGGCCGGGCTGACGCGGATCGGCCCCGGCCTGGCCGGCGCGGACGGCGGCGATGCCAGCGTGCCGGCCTATGTCCAGGCGCTGCTGGAACAGACGGCCGAGAACCTGGAGAAGCTGCAGACGCTGATCGCGCGGGGCGAGGATGGCCGCGTGCAGCAGCAGGCGCTGCTGAGCAGCCTGAACGAGCGGATCGGCGTCATGACCGAGACGATGCGCGCCAGCCATGCGCTGATGCAGCGCATGGCCGAGGACTCCGGCCATGGGCATCTGCGCGGGATCGAGAGTTTGCTGACGCGGATGCTGACCGACATGGAACAGGGCCGCGCGCAGGTTTCATCCGACATCCGCAGCGATCTGCGCCTGCTGGCCCGCACGGTCGCCGCGTCGGCGCCGGCCGGCGCGCGCGCACCCT
>NZ_JABXXP010000979.1 GCF_013376155.1 Nguyenibacter vanlangensis | reverse complement strand
GACCAGGCGGCGACCTGCCGGGCGGCGGCATCGCGGGCGGGGTCGGCGGCGACGGCTCCGGAGGGGGCTCCGGAGGGGGAAACGGGATCGGCGATCATGGTCCTGCACCCTTTCCTGATGGCGTCAGATTAGCACGCGGGCCCGCTCGCCAGCGATCAATTTCTTACTTTCATAATGTCTGTATTTAATGGCTGATATTGCGTCAAGCCACATGGAATGCGACATCCCTGCCATGTCCGACAGCCCGACGCCCGACCGTCCCGCGCAGCCCGCCCTTTCGGTCCCTGCCGTCCCTGGTCCTGCCGCCCCGAATCCCGCGGCATCTTCCGGCATCGCGCCGCTGCGGATCGGCGATCCAGCGCCCGATTTCGCGGCCCGCACCACGCATGGCGCCATGCGGCTGAGCGATTATCGCGGGCGCTGGCTGGTGTTCTTCTCCCACCCGGCGGATTTCACCCCGGTCTGCACCAGCGAGTTCGTGGCGCTGGCCCGCGCCGCCGAGCGGTTCGCGGCGCTGGACTGCGCACTGCTGGGCCTGTCGGTGGACAGTCTGCATGCCCACCTGGCGTGGATCGAGGCCATCCGCGCCCAGTTCGGCGCCCCCGTCCCCTTTCCGGTCGTCGAGGACCCGACCATGGCGGTCGGCCGCGCCTTCGGCATGCTGGACGCCACCGCCCGCGACAGCGCCACGGTGCGGGCCAGCTATTTCATCGATCCGGCGGGGATCGTGCAGGCCATCACCTGGTATCCGATGTCGGTCGGGCGCTCGGTGGCCGAGATGCTGCGCCTGGTCGCGGCGCTGCAGCGCGCGGCGCAGGGTGATGCGCTGACGCCCGAGGGCT
>NZ_JABXXP010000978.1 GCF_013376155.1 Nguyenibacter vanlangensis | reverse complement strand
GCCCCGGCCAGCGGCGAGAACACCAGCGGGTTGCGCAGCAGCGCCAGGCCCACCCGCGCCAGCAATTGCAGCGTGCTGCGCCCGGCCAGTTCCTCCAGCTCGACCAGCGCGATGGCGACGGCGAACAGGCCGCAGACCGTCACCAGGGTCGCAATCACCACCGCGGGCAGGGCGGACGGCCCGAACAGGCCCAGGCACAGCGGCAGACCCATGAAGGCGGTATTGGCATAGCCCGCCGTCAGCCCCTCGATCGCCGCGCCGGACAGCCGGTGCATGCGGTCGGCCGGGCGAAACCAGTCGAACATCCAGCCCAGGGCGAAGGTCGCCAGCGTCGCCAGCGTGAAGGCGACGGCAAAGCCCGGATGGTCGATCTGCGCCCGCGTGACCTGCGCCGTGCTGAGGAACAATTCGGCCGGCAGCGCCAGCCGGATCACGAACCGGTTCAGGATGTCCGTCGCCCCCTGGCCCAGCCAGTTCTGCCGCGCCGCGACGAAGCCGATCAGGATCAGGCCGAAGATCGGCAGAAGAACAGAAAGAATAGCATGCATGATTCGGCCATGCCATGCGGGGAAAGGCCGGTCAATGGACGGGATGATGCTGTAATCGCACTTATTCCGCCACGTCTTGCCCCACATCTTCCCCCATATCGGCCCCCCATATCGGGCCGGAAACGACAGGCGGCGGCAGCCGCGCGGCTGCCGCCGCCCTGGGTCACAAGCGCGTCAGCCGCGTTCCATGTCCCGCTCCATGTCCCGTTCCACCCAGTCGATGACGGAGCCGCGCGTCGGCGCCCAGCCCAGGTCGCGTCGCGCCTTGCCGGCGCGCACGCGGCTGTTCGACCCC
>NZ_JABXXP010000977.1 GCF_013376155.1 Nguyenibacter vanlangensis | reverse complement strand
GTGCTGCGAGGAGCATGACGTGGCGCCGCGCCTGGTGGCGTCCGCGGACGATCTCGACCGGCTGGCGCTGGAGGCCGAGCCCGATCTGCCGCTGATGCAGGGCTGGCGGCGCAAGGTGTTCGGCGACGACGCGCTGGCGCTGAAATCCGGGCAGATGCTGCTGGGGGTCGACGGCACGCGGATCAGGCGGGCCCGCATCTGACGGCCCGTCGGAACCACGACTTTCGATCGTATGCGTAACGACGGGGCCGGCTGCGGGCATGCGCTGGTTTTACAGGGGTTGTGAACAGGTTATACCCAGCCTTGTCCACAAGATTTTGTGGTCGAACTGTTGAGTGTCCCCACGATATAGGATTAGTGTCCGTGCATCCTTCGTAAGGAGAGATGGCATGGCTATGGAATGGACCGAGGAGACGATCGCCCGTCTTCGCGAGCTTTGGCAGCAGGGATTGTCGACGGCCGAAATCGGGCGTCAGCTTGCGGTGACGAAAAACGCGGTCGTCGGCAAGGCGCATCGCCTTGGTCTCCAGTCGCGCCCATCGCCGATCCGCCGCCCGGCGGCGCCTGCCCGTGCCACGGAGTCCAGGGGCATGGAGTCCAAGCCGGTTGCGGCGACGCCCGCGCCTGCTGTCGCGCCGACGGCGAACGTGACCCCGCTGCATGGGGATGCGCCGAAGGTTGCGCCCATCGCTGCCGCCCCCATTGCTACGGCCCCGATCGTGGCGGAAACCGTTCCGGCCGAGGTCCGTCCGGTCCCCGGCCAGATTGCCGCTTCGGCCGCTGTCGCGCCTGGCGGTCCGACGCCTGACGCTCCGGCCGTTGCCCCGGCTGCCGCACCGGCGGT
>NZ_JABXXP010000976.1 GCF_013376155.1 Nguyenibacter vanlangensis | reverse complement strand
GTGAGCTTGCCCGCGACGACGGCCCGCCGGTGCGGCGGCCTGTACGCGGCCTTGCGGCCTTACTGATCCAGGGTGAGTTCCAGGCCCTGCGCGGCGGTGGCCAGGCGGGCGCCCTTGGATACGGTGTCGATGCGGATGGTCACGCCATTGCCGTTATGCAGCACCGAGCCGCCGACGCCGTTGCCCAGCGTCGCTTCGCCGTTGCCGGCGACATAGGTGCCGTCGAAATCGTGCAGGTGCTTGAGATTATAGACCGTGCCGGTCCCGACGACCTTCGAGTAGCCGACGGCGACGACCGTGCCGCCCTTGACCGTGAAGCTGTAGCGGTGATGGCCGTAGACCAGCGTACCATGTCCCCAGGTCCAGCCGACGCCGACATCGGCCGACTGGGCCACCAGGGTGATCTGCCCCGACGGGGTTCCCAGGCCCTGGGCGGAGGCGGCGCCGCCCAGCAGCGACGTGGCGATGATGGCTGCGGCAGCCATGCGGGAGGTCATATGCATGATATCATCCCTTGATCATGGATGGGTGGCGCGGATCCGGGACCGGCGATCGCCGCCGAGCCCGCCGTTCCACCCTTGCAGTTTCGAAGATGCGGTTCCGAAGGGCCGGAACCGGAGACCGTCCATGGAAGCGGTCCTTCCATGAAACAGTCGTCAGGCGGTTTTGTTGCGCGCAACGCCCCGCGATGCGGCAAGGACGCCGCATTGCGATTCGTTGTAGCCGGAATCTCGCGAAAGCCGGAGACTCGGGGTCCGAGACTCGCGGCCTCGGGGGGATCAGCCGGCGCGGCGGGTCGCGCGCTCTTCGCGGACGACCTTGGTGCCGCGCGTGGCGGCCGGGG
>NZ_JABXXP010000975.1 GCF_013376155.1 Nguyenibacter vanlangensis | reverse complement strand
CGGCCGGGCGGTTCCAGGTCCGTCTCGCCACCGACGCGGCGGACCAGGGCACGGTGCGGGAAATCGCCCTGGCCGGCTGGACGATGGCGCCGTAGGGCCGGCGCCGCCGGCTATTCGTCGTCCGGCCAGAGGATCGCCTGGGCCACCACGACATTCTCGCCGTTGAAGGTGGCGGCGGGCGATCCATAGAGCCTGTAGCCCAGCTCGATCGCTTCGGAAACGCGGCGGCAGAAGGCGGCATCGTCCTTGCCGGTCAACAGCCGATAGCGCGGCATGCCGTCGGGCGGGGTTTGGGGCATCGGGGGTCTCCTGTCCTTGCGCGCGCCGGTGGTGCGTTTCGGATCGGCGCGCGATGGGCCATAGTGCAGAAAAACCGGGCCGGTGGAACCGCGCTTGCCCCCCAAGGAAACATGAAACAGGAACAGGAAACAGGAGATGTCCATGCGCCCGCTGTCCATTCCCGCGCCGGATGGCGTGATCGATGCCCTGGTCTTCGTCCCGGACGGCGCCGGGCCGCATCCGGCCGTGCTGCTGTTCAGCGATATCGGCGGGCTGCGTCCCAGCTATCACGACAAGGCGCAGCGGATCGCCGATGGCGGCTATGCCGTGCTGATGCCCAACATCTATTACCGCAGCGCGGCCGGCCAGGTCGTGCCCGCCGGCCGATCTTTCCGCGATCCGGACATGCGCAATATGCTGCTGGGCTATGCCGCCCATCTGACGCCGCTGGCGCAGGCGCGCGATTTCGCGGCCCTGCTGGCCGCGATCGCGGCCGATCCGACCTTCGCCGACGGGGCGATCGGCACGGTCGGCTATTGCATGACCGGCGCCTTCGCGCTGCGCCTGGCC
>NZ_JABXXP010000974.1 GCF_013376155.1 Nguyenibacter vanlangensis | reverse complement strand
TGCGGTTGAGGAAGCAACGGATTGTTCCCAATCTTTGGCGAGCCGCCTGCACCGTCCCAGCCAGGCGAATGTCCGTTCAACCACCCAGCGGCGCGGCAGGACCTGAAAGCCCTTCGCCGTATCGGATCGCCTGATGATTTCGACCGTCCATTTTCCCATGGAGGCGAGCGCGGATCGCAATTTCTCGCCAGCATAGCCTCCATCAGCGAAGATGTGGCGCAGCCAGGGAAAGCGCCTGCGTATTGCCGCCAGGACATCAACGGCCCCATCACGATCCTGGATGTCGGCGGCATGAACGAGGAGAAAGATCAGGAAGCCGCAGGTGTCAGTCACGATATGGCGCTTGCGGCCCCTGACCTTCTTGCCCGCGTCATAGCCCGAAAGCCCGCCACTTTCCGTGGTTTTGACCGACTGACTGTCAATCACGCCCGCGCTCGGAGAGGCATCACGCCCCTCGATCTCGCGCAGGCTCATGACCAGCACCGTATTCATGAACTCGAACAGTCTGGCATCACGCCACGCGTAAAAATAGCGCCTGACCGTCGAGAGCGGCGGAAAGCATTTCGGCAGCAGGCGCCATGCGCACCCGGCCGAGGCTATGTAGAGCATCGCGTTGACCACCTCGCGCATATCCGTCGTGCGGGGGCGGCCGCCCCGTTTCACCGGGGGCACAAATGGCATGATCAAAGCCCACTCCCCGTCCGTCATATCCGATGGATATCGCATTCCTTCCCGGCTATGTTCGCGTCGGGCAATACCAGTCCATGCCACCATTCACTCCATCTCTTCGCAAAGACGGATGAATCACAACTGGCTGGTATTGTTCAAAAACTTTCGGATCGGGCTCTTA
>NZ_JABXXP010000973.1 GCF_013376155.1 Nguyenibacter vanlangensis | reverse complement strand
CTTTCACGGGCAGGCCGGAGCCCCAGGCGAACAGGAACGGGCCGTCGCCGGCGATGCCGGTATCGACCGCGCCCGCGCCGAGCGCCTGCAACAGGGGTGCCGCGGCCTCGAATTCGGTCCAGCGGATGCGATAGGGCAGGTCCCGGTCGACACCGGCCGCGTCCAGCAGCGCCTTCTGCTGTCCTTTCTGATCCGCGACGACGAGTTCGTCCCCGGCCCGGGCCGTCGCCAGGGGGCAGGACAGGCCGAAGAGAAAGGCCAAGGCGAGACGCCTCGCGGTCTGCAGCGGGAAAGGCAAGGACGTCACTCTTGTACCATGTTTCTGGCTCATATCATGTCTCGGGCCATGCCCCTGGCCATGTCTCCGGCCGATCTTGCCGCCGGCCGCTGTGCGATACAATTAAATCACGATAAAGTTTTGTATGAATTAAATTCACCTGACGTTGGTATGTAATTTATATAAATCTGTGTGGAACGTCGCCCTTTGCCGCGGAGCATTCGCCTATGTCGGAGACAATTATTCGGATTGGCACTCGAATTGGCACTCGAATTGGCACTCGAATTGGCACTCGGATCGGCACTCGGATCGGCATCCGGATCGGAACCCAGGGTCGGACAGTCGCGCGGCGCCTGCCGGGCATCCCGGTCCGCCTCTCCTTCAGGCGCTTCGCCTCGCCCGTTCTGCTGGTGGTGCTATGGCAGTTGGCGTGCGCGTCCGGCCTGCTTTCCACCCGGCTGGTCGCGTCGCCCGCTCAGATCGCGGCGACCGGCTGGTCGCTGATGCGGGACGGCACGCTGGCGGCCAACCTGTCGGTGTCGCTGATCCGCGCCGCCGGCGGGTTGGGGCTGGCGCT
>NZ_JABXXP010000972.1 GCF_013376155.1 Nguyenibacter vanlangensis | reverse complement strand
CTGATCCACGCCGCCACCATGGTCACGGCCGGCGTCTACCTGATCGCCCGGCTGCACGCGCTGTTCCTGCCGGCGCCGCTGGTGATGCACCTCACCGCCTGGGTGGGGCTGGCGACCTTGCTGCTGGCCGGCGGCAGCGCGCTCGCCCAGACCGACATCAAGCGGGTGCTGGCCTACTCGACCATCAGCCAGCTCGGATACATGTTCCTGGCCCTGGGCTGCGGGGCATGGTCGGCGGCGATCTTCCACCTGGTCACCCACGCCTTCTTCAAGGCCCTGCTGTTCATGGCGGCGGGCGCGGTCATCCTGCGCATGCACCACCGGCAGGACATCTTCCAGATGGGCGGCCTCGCCCGGGTCATGCCCTGGGTCTGCGCCGCCTTCGTCGCCGGCGCCGCCGCCCTGGCCGGCGTGCCCCTGCTCTCGGCCGGCTTCTACAGCAAGGAAGCCATCCTCCAGGCCGCCTGGGACAGCGATCCCCTGCTCTGGACCGGCGCCCTGGCCGGCGCCTTCCTGACCGGCCTCTACGGTTTTCGCTGTGTTTTCATAGTCTTCGCGGGTCAACCTCACGGCGGGGCCACCGGCCGCACCGGCTGGACCATGGCCGTCCCCCTGGCCTGCCTCTCCCTCATCGCCATCGTCGGCGGCATGATCGAAATGCCCGACATCATCGCCCCGGTACACATCTTTTCCCATAAAATCATGCCCGTCCCCGGCTGGCCCGCCGAACATCACGCCATCCCCCTGCTGCTCGCCGGTTCCCTCGCGCCCCTCGCCGGAATCGCCCTCGCCTGGATGATCTGGCGCCCCGCCGCCCTCCCACACCCCTCCGCCACGCCGGTCGCCCGCTTCGCCC
>NZ_JABXXP010000971.1 GCF_013376155.1 Nguyenibacter vanlangensis | reverse complement strand
GGAGGCGGTGCCGGGCGCCGCGCTGGAGACGCGGCTGGGATATGTCCTGACCGGGCATGCGGACGTGGACAGCGTGTCGCGCGAGGGGCTGCAGGGCCTGTCGGATTATGCCAATGCCCGGACCTCGGCCGTACTGGGCCATCCGGACGGGGTGGTGCCGGGGCGCGACGACCTGTCCTATTACCCCATGCTGTACTGGCCGGTCACGGCGGACGCGAAGGCCGATCCGGCGCGCAGCGCGGCGCTGAACGCCTATATGCGCCATGGGGGGATCCTGCTGATCGACGGGCAGGGGGTCGATCCCGCCAGCCCGGAGGCGGCGCATGACGATTTCGCGGCCCCGGCGCCGGGCAGCCTGGCGGCGCTGCGGCGGATGACCGAGGGGCTGGACGTTCCGCCGCTGACCCGGCTGACCGACCGGCACGTGCTGGCGCATACATTCTATCTGCTGCATGATTTTCCGGGCCGGTATGACGGGCTGCCGGTCTGGGTGGCGCGCGAGGGCGACAGCAGCAATGACGGGGTCAGCCCCGTGATCATCGGCGCCAGCGACTGGGCCCATGCCTGGGCGGTGGATGCGCAGGGCGACACGCCCTATGCCACCATGCCGGCCGGCGACGCGCAGCGCGTGACGGCGTACCGGTTCGGGGTGAACGCGGTGCTGTATGCGCTGACCGGCAATTACAAGGCCGACCAGGTCCATGTGCCGGCGCTGCTGCGACGGCTGGGGGAATGACGATGCCCGGCCCGCATGCGCTGCGCCTCGATTTTACGGCGATCGATTATGCGCCGCTGGTGCCGGCGGCGGTCCTGTACGGGCTGGCGGCGCTGGTGGTGCTGGCCGGCGTCGCGGGGTTGG
>NZ_JABXXP010000970.1 GCF_013376155.1 Nguyenibacter vanlangensis | reverse complement strand
CCAGCTTGTCTTCCCGCAACGGCGCCCACACGGCCGCCCGCGCCCGCGCATGCGCCAGTTGAAACGCCAGCACCTCGCCCACCGCAACGGTATCCCCGCTGCGGGCCTGGCCGATCCGCGCGGGCGTCAGGCGCCGCAGCGCATCCCACGGGTCCCCAACCGGCATCACGCGGTCCTGCACAGCCCACCTCCATGACGGCATGCCCCTACATACGCCGATACAGCCGTCCGTCGCGACTCTCTTTCAGGTCCAGCAGCCCCAGAAACGCCATCTCCCGGTCCAGTTCCCCGGCCACCAGCCCGATCGCATGCGCCAGTCCCGCCTGTCCCTCCAGGATGGTGGCAAAGAAGAACGGGCGCCCGATCATCACCCCATCCGCCCCCAGCGCGATCGCCGTGATCGCGTCTCCCGCCCGGCGCACCCCGCCATCCAGCAGGATCGTCATGTCCGGGCACGCGGCGCGGATGGCCGGCAGCGCCTCCAGCGGCGCGATGACCGTATCGGACAGCCGCGCGCCATGGTTGGACACGATAATCCCGTCCACCCCGATATCCCGCGCATGCAGCGCATCCGTGGCCGCCAGAATCCCTTTCAGCACCAGCTTGCCGCCCCACAGGCGGCGGATGGCCCGGACCGAATCCCAGTTGAAATCCGCGGCCCCGCCCACCGCCCCGACATCGCGGGCAAAGATCGACGGTCCGCGCCCCGGCGCGATATTCTCGATATGCGGCACGCCCCGCTTCAGCAGCGTCCGCCCCATCTGCCCCAGCACCCAGCGCGGATGGACCAGCATATCCAGCCCCAGCCGCGCCGAGGGCCGCAGCGGCATCGCATAGCCCGCGCGGGCCTCGTCCTCCC
>NZ_JABXXP010000969.1 GCF_013376155.1 Nguyenibacter vanlangensis | reverse complement strand
GAAGGGCGCGGCGTGGGGCGGCGGCGGTCATATGGCCGCCGCCTTTGCGCCGGTCGTCCCGGTTGTCTTCTCATGCTCTGCCGGGGTGCGCAGGGTCAGCGACAGGGCGTGCAGGCCGGTTGTGAATTCGTCGCCCAGCAGGTCATGCACCAGGCGGGAGCGCGGCACGCGCCCCATGGTTTCGAACGCGGCGCTGACGATCAGGATGCTGAAATGGGTTTCGCCACCTGATGCGCCGCGCATGGCGGCATGGTGGGCGTGGCGGGCGCTGTCGTCGCTGATTTCCAGCAGCGCCGGGGCTAGGCGGGCGCACAGGATCCGGCCGATCCGGGCCGCGCGGGTCGGTTCCGCATCGGTCGCGGGATCGGTCGGGGTGTCGGTCCCAGGGTCGGTTGCGGGGGCGGTCCCAGGGTCGGTCGTAGGGTCGGTCATGAGGGCGGTCTCCCGGCTGGCATGTGTGCTTGGCACTTGCACGAATACGGTCCGGACGCACATAACGCCAGATGATGAACCGAAGGAACACACGACACCGGGCTTTCGATCCCGATCCGGATGCGCCGGAGCGGTGTTGCGACATGGCGGGCTGCGGCGAGGCCGCCGGTTATCGCGCGCCGCGCTCACGCGAGACGCTGACGGAGTATTTCTGGTTCTGCCTGCCGCATGTCCGCGAATACAATGCGCGGTGGGATTACTACAAAGGCATGTCGCCCGGCCAGATCGAGGCGCATATCCGCGACGACGTCTCGTGGAACCGGCCGTCCTGGCGGCTGGGACAGCGGGGCGGGCGGACGCATTTCGCGGAAGAGGACCTGATCGATCCGCTGGACCTGCTGGGCGGCGGGCGGCCCGTGCGCCGCCCC
>NZ_JABXXP010000968.1 GCF_013376155.1 Nguyenibacter vanlangensis | reverse complement strand
GCCCTGCCCGTCGCCACCGACGCGGCGATCGCCGAGACCGCGTCGCGCCTGCGGCGGATCCTGGATGCGCACGGGCCGGATGCGATCGCGCTGTACGTCTCGGGCCAGATGTCGCTGGAGGCGCAATATCTGGCCAACAAGCTGGCCAAGGGGTACATCCGCACCCGGCACATCGAATCCAATTCGCGCCTGTGCATGGCCGCCGCCGGCGCGGGCTACAAATCGTCGCTGGGCGCCGATGCGCCGCCCGGCAGCTATGAGGATTTCGACTGCACCGACCTGTTCTTCGTCATCGGCGCGAACATGGCGGATTGCCATCCGATCCTGTTCCTGCGGCTGCTGGACCGCAAGCGGGCGGGGGCGCGGCTGATCGTGGTCGATCCGCGCCGGACGGCGACCGCCGACAAGGCCGACCTGTTCCTGCGGATCCGGCCCGGGACGGACCTGGCGCTGCTGAACGGGCTGCTGCACCTGCTGGTCCGCGAGGGTGCGGTCGATCCGGCCTTCATCGAAGCCGCGACGCGGGGGTGGGAGGCGATGGCCGATTTCCTGGCGCCCTATACGCCCGAACATGTCGCGGCGGTGACCGGCCTGGCGCAGGCCGACATCGAGACCGCCGCGCGCTGGATCGCCGAGGCCGGGGCGTGGCTGAGCCTGTGGACGATGGGGCTGAACCAGAGCGTCGCGGGCACCTGGCACACCAACGCGGTGTGCAACCTGCACCTGGCGACCGGCGCGATCTGCCGCCCCGGCGCGGGGCCGTTTTCGCTGACCGGGCAGCCCAACGCGATGGGCGGGCGGGAAATGGGCTATATGGGGCCTGGCCTGCCGGGGCAGCGTTCGGCGCTGGTGGCGGCCGAC
>NZ_JABXXP010000967.1 GCF_013376155.1 Nguyenibacter vanlangensis | reverse complement strand
CGCACGCGGCCCAGCGCGCCGGCGACCCGGTCACGGGCGCTGGCCGGCCAGATGGCGGTGAACACCACATAGCTGACGATATTGCCCAGCATGATGCCCACGATCCGGTCGCGCGCCGTGGTCATGTCCGTGGTCGGGCCGTACCCCTTGATGTCCGACAGAAAGAACGCCAGCCCGATCTGGAACCCGGCATAGGCGATGCGGGCATCCCCGGTCTTGACCCATGCCGCCGCCAGCGCGCCCGCGAAGACCAGCGCCAGGAAGGACGCGACGTCGTTCAGGTGCGGCATCATCACGATGATGGACGCGATGCCCAGCGCGCCGCCGATCACGGCCCCACCGATGCGCAGGCGCAGCTTGGCGATCATCTCGCCCATCGTCGGCTGCGCCACGATGAAGCAGGTCAGGATGCAGGTATGGATGCCCGGCCAGTCCAGGATCTTGAACAGGAAATAGCAGACCATCACCGACGCGGTGCCCTTGACGGCATAGCGCACATGCTCGGGATTGCCGAAGGCGTCGGGCAGGAAGAACCCGCCCCCCTTCGTCTCGCGTGCCCTTCCGGGAGCCGGTTCTTGCTCCGGTCCTGGCGCCCGCTCTGGCACCGGTTCTGGCGCGGGCGTGGCGAACACCGCCAGCAGGTCCGCCATCCGGGCCAGGACAGGCATGTCCGGCGGCACCGGCGGCCGGGCGATCTCCACCGGATAATGGCCGCGCCCGAAGATCGCGGCCATCTCCTCGATGGTCGCGATCAGCGTTTGCGGCGCCGCCGGGGCCGTATCTGCGCGGGCCGCCGCTTCCGCCTCCGCCAACGCCAGTGCCAGCACCCCGACCGCCGCATTGGCCGCCGCCTTCAGGCAGGC
>NZ_JABXXP010000966.1 GCF_013376155.1 Nguyenibacter vanlangensis | reverse complement strand
CGCGCGGCGGCGCCCAATCCGATCGTGCCCAGTCCGATCGTGCCCAGGGTGGCCAGGGACGACAGCGCGGCGCGGCGGTTCAGGCGGGGGGTGGTCTCGTCCGTCATGCCGGGCAGTGTACAGAGATACGGGATGGGTGAACACCGGCCCCGAATGCGTACGGCATTCATGGAGGATCGGGTCGGGGTGACAATTTGTTTCGTTGCAACTGTTGGTAGACGCCGAGGCGATCGGTGACTTGCCAATGTCCGGTCAGCCTGTCGGACCTGTCGAACCCATAGGCGGTGGCGCCGGACATTTCAATCGTGTGTCCGGTTGCCGGAAAATCCGGCAGGTCGCCCAGGTGGGTCGCGTTCCACAGCCAGGTCATCACAACCGTGTCGCCGTCGGCGTAGAGGCCCTGAATGTCGAAATGCTGATCCGGAAAGGCGGCGCGCAACCGGATGACTCGCGCCTTGAAGCCGGCGAGGTCGAGCGTCATGCCGTTCCACGGGTCACCCGGGTCATGGCGGATCCGGTAGGTGGGCGCGAGATAGGCGGCTGCGCTGTCCGCATCGCCCTGATTCCAGACCTGGTGGATGAAATGACGCAGGCGGGTCTTGCGTGACCGTTCACTCACGAGACTGGTCCTGGGGCTGTTCCTGGGGCTGTGCGAGCTTGACGGCGTAGTCTCTGACGTCCTGGGGCCAGGACGCGGCGGCGCGGGCCAAGGCGTCGATGTCGTCGGCGAACAGGGCGCGGGCCGC
The DNA here is from genome assembly GCF_013376155.1 of Nguyenibacter vanlangensis. Taxonomy (GTDB): domain Bacteria; phylum Pseudomonadota; class Alphaproteobacteria; order Acetobacterales; family Acetobacteraceae; genus Gluconacetobacter; species Gluconacetobacter vanlangensis. The sequence continues at coordinate 117 of NZ_JABXXP010000966.1, read as the reverse complement.
GTCTTCGAAGCCGGGATAATCGCCGGCCAGCGCCGCCATGACGCGATAGGCGCGTTCATGCGCCAGGCGCCTTGCCGTTTGGCCGCCATCGGCCTTGCGCGCCTGATCGACAAGGCG
>NZ_JABXXP010000965.1 GCF_013376155.1 Nguyenibacter vanlangensis | reverse complement strand
GATCCCGTGGGCCCGCACGGCATCCGCCTTGGCCGGGGCGCGGACCAGGCCGCGCACCTCATGGCCCCGGCCGGCCAGCACGGCCGCCACCGAACCGCCGATATAGCCGCTGGCACCGGTCACGAAAATCTTCATGCTGTTCTCCTGCTTGGGATCGCTCTTCCGCCACTCTGTCCGGCGGGCGGCCCCTTGATAATCCGTCCGTGCCGCACATGATCTGTGATCGGATTTCACAGAAGGGATGGATATAGAAGGGATGGGCATGGATAACGGGCGTGGATAATCGGGCCGGCGAGATGATGGCCTTCGCCCGCGTGGTCGCCGCCGGCAGCTTTTCCGAGGCGGCGCGGCAGATGCGCATGACGCCGTCGACGATCAGCAAGCTGGTCGCGCGGATCGAGGCACGGCTGGGCGTGCGCCTGGTCGAACGCTCGACCCGGCGGCTGTCCCTGACCGACGAGGGACGGCTCTATTACGAACGCAGCGCCGCCCTGCTGGCCGAACTGGACGCGATCGAGGGCGAACTGGCCCAGGGCGCGCGCCATGCGGGCGGGACGGTGCGGATCAACGCCTCGGTGGCGTTCGGCACGCTCGGGATCGAGCCCCTGCTGCCCGCGTTCTGGCAGGCCTATCCCAACATCGTCATCGACCTCTCGCTGTCCGACGACATCGCGGACCTGTACCTGGACCGCACCGACATCGCGTTCCGCGTCGGTCCGCTGGCGGATTCCGGCCTGGTGGCGCGCCGGCTGGGCAGCGCCCGGCGCGTGATCGTCGCCTCGCCCCTCTACCTGGCCCGGCACGGCACGCCCCGGACGGTCGCCGATCTCGACGGGCATAATTGCCTGGGCTTCAATTTCCGCC
>NZ_JABXXP010000964.1 GCF_013376155.1 Nguyenibacter vanlangensis | reverse complement strand
GCCGAATCCGCGCTGGCGACGCTGGCGCGTCCCGTTGCCGAGCGGCTGGGGGCCGAAACGCAGGATACGGTGCATCTGGGCGTCCGCGCGGGCGCCGAAGTCCTGTACCTGGACAAGATTCCCGGGCAGCGCGGGCTGGAAATGCGCTCGCGGGTCGGGCAGCGCATGAAACTGGCCCTGACCGGGGTGGGGCGCGCCCTGATGCTGGACCTGTCCGAAGAGGAATGGCGGGCGCTGTATGAGTCCGGCCTTTCCGATCCGGCCCCGTCTGATCAGACATCGTCCGGTCAGGCATCCGGCGCCGCCGGCGAACGGTCTCCGCGGGACTGGGCGTCGTGGCTGGAGCGCATGCGAGCCTATCGGGCGAGCGGCTGCGTGTTCGACCTGGAGGACAACGAGGTCGGAATCCGCTGCGTCGCCGCCCCGGTGCGCGATGGGCAGGGGGCGATCGTCGCGGCGCTGAGCGTCGCCAGCGCCACGCCCTATCTGTCGCGCGAGCGGATGGATGCCCTGGCCCCGGTCGTGCGCCGCGCTGCGCGAGACGTGTCGGCCAGGCTGGGATGGCGGTCCGATGTCGCAGCGTCATGACGCGCCGCCCGACATGAGGGGCGATCCGGCGGCGGGGGCGCTGATCGGGATCGATTGGGGCACCTCGTCGCTTCGCGCCTGGCGCATGTCGGCCACCGGCGCGGTGCTGGCCGAGGCGCAGGCGCCCTGGGGCATCCTCAACCTGCCCGATGGCGGGTTCCCGGCCGCGCTGGCCAGGCTGCTGGCCGACCTGAACGGCGATGCCGGGCTGAAGCTGATCGCCTGCGGCATGGTCGGCAGCGCGAGCGGCTGGCACGAGGTCGCCTATGTCGATTG
>NZ_JABXXP010000963.1 GCF_013376155.1 Nguyenibacter vanlangensis | reverse complement strand
GGCACGAGGCGCCGCGACCGTTCGGCGCGCGGGTCCCGCCTGATCCGCCCGGTCATGGTACCACCGGTCTTGGCACCACCAGTCATGGCACCACCGCCGCGAGCACGAGTTCCGCCACGTCCTTCACCTCGGGGCGCGGCCCGGTCACGCCTTCGAGCATCGCCGTGCATCCGGGACACGCCACCGCGACGACGGACGCCCCGCCCTGCCGCATCTGCTCCATCCGGAGGTCGGGAATACGGGTGGCCGCGTCGACGTCGCTTGCCGGGCTTCCGCCGCCGCCGCCGCAGCACATGGCGCGCATGCCGTGGCGTTCGACCTCCACGCGGGTGCGGCAGGCCGCGTCGAGCAGGCGGCGGGGGGCGTCGATCACGCCGTTATAGCGCCCCAGATAACAGGGATCGTGATAGGCGACGGCGGGCCCGTCACGCCGCGCGAGGGTAAGCCGCCCGTCCTGCACCAGCGCGTCCAGCAGGGTCGTATGATGCTCGACGGTCCATGTGCCGCCCAAGGTGGCGCCAAGGGCGGGATATTCGTTTTTCAGGACGTGATAGGCATGCGGGTCCGCGGTGACGATCTTGGTGAAGCGGCGCGTTCCGAGCGTTTCGATCACCTCGCGCGCGAGGGCCTGGAACGTCGCCTCGTCGCCCAGGCGCCGGGCGACGTCGCCGCAATCGACTTCGTCCGCGCCCAGGGTGGCGAACCGGAGACCCGCCTTGCGCATGAGCGTCACCAGGGCCCGCAACGATCGGCCGTACCGCAGATCGTACGCGCCCTCGCCCAGCCAGAGCAGGATGTCGGTCTCCTCGCCCGGCGCCAGGACCGGGACGTCGAGGGCCGCGATCCCGTCCGTCCGCGCGTCCAGG
>NZ_JABXXP010000962.1 GCF_013376155.1 Nguyenibacter vanlangensis | reverse complement strand
GCCGCAGCACCACGAACTGGTCGCAGCCAATCCCGCGATGGCGGTCTGCCAGCGCCGCGATCCGCGCCGGGCTCAGGCCATGGCGCCGGGCGCGCTCGTCGACGATGACGAAATCATTGCCCAGGCCGTGCATCTTGTAGAACGGGATCATCATGCGCGCCTTATACGGCACGAGTCGCGATTACGCGAGAAAAGCCTGTATCCCCCCGCCGCTCCCTACAGGAAGCGGCCCGGCGCGCCGCGCTGCAGCACCTCGATCCGATAGCCGTCCGGATCGGTGACGAAGAAGAAGCGCCCCACTACCCGCTCGCCCAGCGACAATTGCCGGACCGGCTGCGGCGCCAGCCCCTCGCGCACGAACCGCGCATGCTCGGCATCCAGGTCGGCGACCGACACCGCCAGATGCCCATAGCCGTCACCCAGGTCATAGGGACGGTCGCGGTCATGGTTGACCGTCAGCTCCAGCTCGAAACTCTGCTCCGCATTGGACAGATAGATCAGCGTGAACCCCTCGAGGGCCACCCGCTCGGCCACCGCCAGGCCGAACGCCTTGGCATAGAAGGCCACCGACGCGCCCTCGTCGCGCACCCGGATCATGGAATGAATCAGTCTGGCCATCGCGCGCCCCTTCTCCTCTGACAAATCCTCTGGCAGGCCGCGGATCATAACGGCCCGCGCGCGCCGGAAAAGACACGAACGACCAAAGAGACGAACGCCGCCCAAGGTCTGGATTTTCCGCCCGTTCCGTCGCATCTGCAGCCCATGACCGAGATGCACGGATTCCACCCCGCCGCCTTCACCGTCGCCAGCGCCGCGCCCGACGCCGAATTCTTCGCGCACCGCGCCCCCGGCCCGCTGCTGGACCCGGGC
>NZ_JABXXP010000961.1 GCF_013376155.1 Nguyenibacter vanlangensis | reverse complement strand
CGGGGGCTGGCCCGCCCCCCGGGCCGGCCCGGCCGGCGCCAGGGCGGCGGTGGTCACAAGGGTGGCCGCAATCGTGGTGGCCAGCAACTGGTCTTTGCGCATCGCTCTCTCCTGCATCACGAACAAGGTCATTTTGTTGTTATATCGTAACATTTTAACGTTCCGGCCAGCGCATGCCCCAGAGCGCGTTCCCGCTACCGGGACGCGGTCCGGATCACGGCTCGCCCGTCACGCGCCCGAACGGGCACATCCGGCGCCATGCGTCCGTGGCCGCCGCGCGGGCAGGCTGGCCAGCGCCGCCAATCCCATCAGCACCCCGCCCAGCACGAAGAAGGACGGCGCGATCTTCAGCCCCGACACCCGGACCAGCCAGGTGACGATGAACTGCGCAAAGCCGCCGACCAGCAGCACCACCACATTGTTCATCACCGCCAGCGCCGTCGCCCGCGCCTCGCGCGACACCAGCTCGACCAGAAAGGTGCAGTAGGTGCCCAGGAACATGCCGCTGGTGACCGACAGCGCGATCTGCACCACCACCAGGCGGGCGATCGACGGCGCGGCCACCAGCCAGGCATAGAGCGGCAGGGTCATGACGGCATAAAGCAGCAGCGACGCCGTCATGATCGTCCGCCTGTCATACAGGTCGGACAGATAGCCGCTGAACGGCACCACCAGCACCATCGCGCCCGCCGCGACCAGTTGCACCTGATAGGAATGGGCCATCGGCAGGTGCAAAATCGTCGTGGCATAGGTCACGACATAGGCATAGATGATATAGAACGACACCGTGCTGGCCGCGACCAGCCCCATGCCGGTCAGGATCTGCCGCCGCTGCCCCAGCAGGCTGGCCAGCGCGGTGCCCGCCGAGTC
>NZ_JABXXP010000960.1 GCF_013376155.1 Nguyenibacter vanlangensis | reverse complement strand
ACGCCCCCATTCCAGCGCCATGCCGGCCGTCGCCAGCAGGATCATCGCCGCATAGGGCGCGCCGCCCGTCCGGACGCAGAACAGCGCCACCGGCACCAGGACCGCCGCCGACAGCAGGCGGGCCCGCAGGTCCTTCCAATTGCGGCCCCGAGGGGTGCGATCCCGAGGGGTGCGACCCTGGGGGGTGCGACCTTGGGGGGCCGGCATGGGGCGCGGGCTGGGTTCAGGGGGCGGGACGGGCACCGAATCGCCTCTCACGACGGGCAAACATGTCCAGGGCCGCGTCGAAATGGCTTTCGTCGAAATCGGGCCAGAGCGTTTCGATAAAGACGAGTTCGGCATAGGCCGACTGCCAGAGCAGGAAATTGGACAGCCGGCATTCGCCGCTGGTCCGCACGATCAGGTCGGGATCGGGCACATCGGCGGTCTGCAGGAAACGGCTGAATTTCGCCTCGTCCAGCGCCGCCGGATCCATCGTCCCGGCCAGCGCGGCCTGGGCCACGCGCATCGCGGCCTGCACGATGTCGGCGCGTCCGCCATAGGACAGCGCGATGACCAGGGTCAGGCGGGTATTGGCGATCGTCAGTTCCTCGGCACGGCGGGCTTCGGCCTGCACGTCGGGGTCGAACCGTTCCAGATCGCCGATGATTCGGATCCGCACGCCCTCGCGATTCAGCTCGGCGACCTTGTGCCGCAGGTAGTAGCGCAGCAGCGCGGTCAGGTCCGCGACCTCCTCGGGCGTGCGGCGCCAATTCTCCGACGAGAACGCATACAGCGTCAGGCACGATACCTTGCGCCGGATGGCCGCCTGGATGCAGCGGCGCACTGCCTCGGCCCCCGCGCGATGCCCCGCGGCGCGCGGCAGCCCCCGTG
>NZ_JABXXP010000959.1 GCF_013376155.1 Nguyenibacter vanlangensis | reverse complement strand
CATCGCGCAGATCGGCGACGTCCCGGCCCTGCCGGGCGACCGGGTGCTGGACGCGCGCGGCGGCGTCGTCACGCCGGGCCTGATCTCGACCCACCACCATCTGTTCCAGAGCATGCTCAAGGGCGTGCCCAGCGCGATCGACGCGCCGCTCGAAACCTGGCTGCGCCTGGTCCCCACCAGCTACTGGAACCGCCTGGACGAGGACGCGCTCCAGACCGCCGCCCTGGTCGGCATGGCCGAATTGCTGCTGTCCGGCTGCACCACCGTCGCCGATCATCACTATCTGTTCGCCGACAGCTACCGCTACGACCCGGCCGCCGTGCTGTTCGAAACCGCCGACCGGCTGGGGCTGCGCCTGGTGCTGGCACGCGGCGGCACCACCCGCACCCGCGCCTTCGACACCGACGACATCCTGCCCACGCCCACCGAACCGCTCGATGTCATGCTGCGGCGGGTCGGCGACCTGGTGTCGCGCTACCACGATCCGTCGCCCGACAGCCGCCGGCGCATCGTAATCGCCCCCAACACCCCGACCTGGGGCGTCACCCCGGACGAGCTGCGCGAACTGGCCCATGCCGCGCGCGCGATGGGCATCGGGCTGCACAGCCACCTGTCCGAAACCGGCAATTACGTCCGCTATTGCCGCGAAACCCACAATATGCGCCCCGTCCAGTTCGTGGCCGAACATGGCTGGACCGGGCCCGACGTGTGGTTCGCGCATCTGGTCCATCTCGATCACAGCGAAATCGCCATCCTGGCGGAAACCGGCACCGGCATGGCCCATTGCCCGCAAAGCAATTGCCGCCTCGGCTCGGGCATCGCCCCGGCGCCGGACCTGGACCGGCTGGGCGGACGCGTGTCGCTGGCCGTCGACG
>NZ_JABXXP010000958.1 GCF_013376155.1 Nguyenibacter vanlangensis | reverse complement strand
CCCGGCCCGGCAGGTCGGTGACCTGCCCGCCGGCGACCGCCACCTGCATCAGCCGGTCCCCCTGGCTGACCAGCGCGGTGGTCCCGTCGTCGGACAGGGCGAAATCGCTGATGCCGGTCAGCGACATCCGCGCCCGCTCGCGCCGCGCCTTCTCCTCGACCGAGAGTTTTTCGGGCCCGTCCGCCGGCCGCGCAAGTTCGACCGCGCGGCTGCCGGCCAGGTCATAGCGCCACAAATGCAGGCTGGTCTCACGCGGGCCGCTGCGCAGGAACAGCACCGATTTCCCGTCCGGCGTCGGCTGCGCGTGGCGCGGCAGGCCCAGGGTGAAATTCCGCGTCGCCGCCAGATCGGCGTAACATTGCCCTCCGCTTCCGGACGCGGCGTTTGCGGCCCCTGCGGCGGCGCCGGCCGTCAGGACCAGCCCTGGCAGGCCGAGCGCCAAATATCGTCCCAGGCGCCGGGCGCGCCCTCTTTGCAGTGCGTTCTTCATGAATGGTCCATGGTTCGTTCAGATCGACGGAACGATGAAGCCCCGCACCACGCGGCGCAAGCGGTCACGCGGCGGCGAAACGAAATCGTCCGGGAAACGAGATCATCCAGGCGCTGCCGGTCCCATCGCCATCGTGCGGCTTCCCCCCCTCGCGCGGGGCGCGCCGCTCGGATATGAGGCTGCTGTCCTCACTGATCGAAACATCCGCCCATGCCCAACCCCTTCGTCCGCCTGCTTCCCCTGATCGCCGCGATCGCCATCCTGTCCTGGGCCAGCGCCTATCCGGTGGTGCGCATCGCCTTGCGCGACCTGCCGCCCGTGCCCCTGGCGGCGATGCGCTACAGCGTGGCGGCGGTGCTGGCGGCCGCTTGGCTGGCCTGGACGCG
>NZ_JABXXP010000957.1 GCF_013376155.1 Nguyenibacter vanlangensis | reverse complement strand
CGTCACGACCCGCGCCGGCACGCGGTTGGCATATCCCCCGACCGTCATCGGCCGCGCAGCCGGCTGGCCCCCCGGTTGCGCCGACCGAACGACCGGCTGCACCGCTTGGGCACCTGGCTGCGCCGTTTGGACAGATGGCTGCGCCGCCTGGACAACTGGCTGCGCCGCCTGGGCATAGGCGTGGGACAGGGTAAAGCTGGAAACGGACAGCAGCAGCGCCGTCCCGAACAAGGTGCGGGTCATTCGGATCCATCTACAAACGAACCGGACGGGGGGCGCCGGGCACCGTCCGAAAGGGCATCATACCGAGGCGATCGTTTCCGAAGCGATCGTTTCTTGTTTCGATCTTTTTCAGTCTTTTGGCCGGCCGAAGCCCGATCCAGGCATGCGGCATGCCGCCCCGTATAACATCGGCATGACCGGTATACGAAAGATTGTTAATGATAACATATTCGTGAACGAAACGGCCAGCTATTCCGGCGCGCGCGCCGCCGATACGCCCGTCACCGATTCGCCCGTCACCGGTTCAATCGCAAGCGGGCGGGCCCCGAGCGGGGTGAAAAGCTCCGTCCGGCAGGTCAGGACCAGGACCTGCATGCGGGTGGCGGCATCGGTCAGGATATCGAACATCCTGTGCAGCCGGCCGGTATCGGCATAGGTCAGCGCATCATCCAGCACCAGCATGGCCGGACGGCCGCGCGCCTGCAGCAATTCGGCCAGCCCCAGCCGGACCAGCACGGCGATCTGCTCGCGCGTGCCGTCCGACAGCGCGGCGAAGGGCTCGTCGATGCGCCGCGTCAGGCCGGACACCGCGAAATCGGGGTCCAGGCTCGCCACCGCGCGGGGGAACAGGGCCGCCAGCGCCGGCTGGATCGCCC
>NZ_JABXXP010000956.1 GCF_013376155.1 Nguyenibacter vanlangensis | reverse complement strand
GAGGCCGATCCGGCGCGGGCGCTGGACATGTCGGTGTTCGCCGGGTGGGGGCTGGGGGAGAACGCGGCCTTCGTGGCGCTGTTCACGCGGCTGCGCACCGCCATCCGCGACCAGGGTGTGCGGGCGACGCTGCATGGGATCGTTGCCGGGGAAGGCTGACGGACGGGGCGCTTGAACGGGGCGTTTGGCCAAGGGGCCTGGACGGGACGCGGGCGCCGGGAGACGGCGGGACGTGGCCAGGATATTGCGGCGGCATTACGGCCGGACAAGGTTATCACAAAAACGTGAACAGAAATCCCGCCCCCGTTCTGTACTAAATCGGGGGCAGGGTTTTTTCGTCGTTCCGGCAGCCCTGAACGGCAAGGATAACAATATGAAGCGTGCCGCCGCTGGCATGGTGCGCGCAGCGCGTCAGATCTGCGCCGCCCTGTCAATCTTGACCCGCGAAAGCGATATGGTCTTGTCACGCCGTTCGGATCTGATCCTCCACTGCAAACTGGGTTTTCGATGAACATGTCACAAGGATTGCGGCCAGTGCTTGCAATCACCGCGGCGGTCTGTGCCCTGATCGGGCTCTACCTGCTGGCCGGCGGCGTCTGGCTGACCGCTCTGGGTGGTTCGCTGTACTACGTCGTCGCCGGCATCATGCTGCTGGTGACGGCGGTATTGTTGCTTCGTCGGCGGCAGGAGGCCCTGTGGGTCTATGCCGCCCTGCTGATCGGCACCATGGTCTGGGCCGTGGGCGAAGTCGGTTTCGACTTCTGGGCGCTGGCGCCGCGCGGCGACGTGCTGGTGCCGCTGGGGATCTGGCTGCTGCTGCCGCCGGTGACCCGCATCCTGGGCCCGGCCACCAAGGCGGCGCATCTGCCGCTGGGCCT
>NZ_JABXXP010000955.1 GCF_013376155.1 Nguyenibacter vanlangensis | reverse complement strand
CGCGCCGGCAGGTCGCCGGCGCGGTGGGGCGCGACCCGTCCGGACACCCCGCCGGAGGATTTCTTCGGCCATGGCAGGTCTCCTGGCTTGCGGGTCACAGCAGCCGGTCCGGCCTTCCCGGGGTCTCTCTCGGTAGAGATGTCCCAGTGGCGCGGATGGACCGGTGCTCGCCGCCTACAGTTGCGGGGGCAGCGCCGGATTCGCACCGGCTTCCCTCTTCGCCGCGACGCCGGAAGACCGGGTGCGGAACCATGGCGGTCGGATTAGGACAGGAATGGAAAAAATGAGTCAATAGGAATTGCACATATAAGGATATCGTTATATGTGATGTTCATGAGCCGATCGCTTGTCATTTTCCAGGCCCTGGCCGATCCGACGCGGCTGCGGATCCTGGCGTTGCTGCGCACGATGGAACTGTCCGTCGGCGAGATCGCGCAGGTGCTGGGGCAGAGCCAGCCGCGCGTGTCGCGCCATGTGAAGATCCTGGTGGCGGCCGGGCTGGCGGAGCGCCGCAAGGAAGGGAGCTGGGTGTTCCTGACGCTGGGGACGGACGAGGATTTCGGGCCGCTGCTGGCCGCCATGGACCGGTGGGACCGGCATGACGACGCCGAGCGCGCGGCGGACATCGCCCGGCTGAAGGCTGTGCGTACGGTGCGGGCGATGGCGGCGGAGGATTATTTCGAGACCCATGCGGCGAACTGGGACGCGATCCGCTCGCTGCATGTCGCGGAGGGCGATGTCGAGGCCGCGATCCTGCGCGTTCTGGCGCCGGAGCCGATCGGGCGGCTGGTGGATATCGGCACCGGGACGGGGCGGATGCTGGAATTGCTGGCCCCCCGGGCGGACAGCGCGGTCGGGTTCGACCGCAGCCCGGCGATGC
>NZ_JABXXP010000954.1 GCF_013376155.1 Nguyenibacter vanlangensis | reverse complement strand
GACCCCACGTCGCGCGCGCTGCAACAGCCGCCCTACGCCGACAACTGGCACCGCTCCATCGTCCCGGACTATGGCGTGGTGGTCGGCATCTGCACCCATCTGGGCTGCGTGCCGGCCTATGCCCCGGCGCCGGACCCCGCCACCCCGATCGCCAACTGGCCGGGCGGCTATGCCTGCCCTTGCCACGGCTCGAAATTCGACCTGGCCGGCCGCGTCTTCATCGGCGCGCCCGCCCCCTACAACCTGCCGGTGCCGCCTTATTCCATGGCCGGCCCGACCACCATCCGCCTCGGCCAGAACCCGCCCGGGACCAGTTTCGACTTCGCCTCCATCCAGCAGATCTGACCGCCGGCCGATCGGGCCGCCCCCCGTGTCATCAGATCCCGCGGGCCTACCCCGCCAGGGCCGCGTGCAGCCTCCGCCCGCCGAAGCGGATCGCCGCCCTGCCCGCCGGCATGACGGAATACATGTTCAGATAGCCGTGGATCGTGCCCGGATAGCAGCGCAGCTCGGCCTGCCCGCCCGCCGCGCGCATCGCCTGGGCGTATCCCGTGGCCTCGTCATGCAGCGGATCGAATTCCGCCGGCACGATCACCGCCGGCGCCAGCCCGGCCAGCGATTCGGCAAAGACCGGCGCCATCAGCGGATGGTACAGGTCTTCCGGCGTGCGGACATATTGCTCGGCGTACCATTCCATCAGCCGGGCCGTCAGCATGTATCCCTCCGCGTGGATCCGCCGCGACGGCACCTCCCGCGCCCCGTAGAGCGACGGATAATACAGCAACTGCAGCGCCAGTTCGGGCCCGCCCCGATCCCGCGCCAGGTGCGCCAGCACCGCCGCCAGGTTCCCCCCGGCGCTGTCCCCGGCCACCGCCAGCCCG
>NZ_JABXXP010000953.1 GCF_013376155.1 Nguyenibacter vanlangensis | reverse complement strand
ACCTGCCACCCCTGGCGGGCCAGATCGGCGCTCCAGCGCGTCACCGCCGCATCCAGCCGGCACTGCGCCACCCACCATGCCGACAGGTCGGCCAGCATCAGACACGCCACGGCCAGACACGACATGATTAGCCACGGCACGGCCAGGCGCCGCGCCCGGCACCCCTGGACGATCCGTCTCGCCATCCGGGACAGGGCAGGAGGGGCGGGTACGATCACGCCGTTCGATCACGCATGTCAAAAATGGCCGCGAACAACTTGATTCACATAAGATTAACATTGATGGCGCTAGGGTCGCCGCGCAGCCGTATGGAATTTATCCACAGGCGCCGCGCGCGGTTCCGCCCCTGCCGTAACCCTTTGTTTCGGCCCATGCCGACTCGGCGTCAACCCTGCGCGGATAGAAATTTATTCGTTGCGAAATAAAGCACTTGCGGGATTTTCAGCCCCGGCACCCTGATCCGCCCGCCCCCTGCGCCGCCGGGCGGACCGCCCGGCCCCTCTTCCAGGGGAACGACAAATCTTATTGATCGACCGAATGGGGGACAGGAACGCCCACAGAGTTATCCACAGGATTGTCCCGTGGGTCCCGGGCCGTAAATCCGCGGGACAAATCGTTCCAGGCCGCTGAGATCGCGGGAAGAATCCCGTTCCGCCCCAGGTCCGGCGGCAGGGCGGCCCCGATGGCGATATGGATCGTTCCGGGATGCTTGACAAACGCATTGCGCGACCAGCACAGGCCGGAATCCGTGGCTACCGGAATGACGGGCAGGCCGGTATGTCCGGCCATCGCGACGATGCCGGGGTGCAGCCTGGCCGTCTCGCCCGGCCGGGTCCGCGTCCCTTCGGGAAAGATGACGATCTGCCGCCCGTCCGCCGCCGCCT
>NZ_JABXXP010000952.1 GCF_013376155.1 Nguyenibacter vanlangensis | reverse complement strand
CGCAGCTCGGCGAAGGCGTCGCCCTCGGCCACGCGGACGGGGGCCAGGATGTCGATCACCGCGCGCGTGGCGGCCTGTTCCGCCAGGCCGGCGCAGTCGAGCAGGAAGACGAAATCGGCCGCCGAGCCGTCCAGTACCGGGATTTCGGGTCCGTCGACATCGACCAGCGCGTTATCGACGCCGCAGCCCGCGAACGCCGCCATCAGATGTTCGATGGTGGCGACGCGCAGCGCCGGGTCCGGGGCATCGCCGATCACGGTGCTGAGGCGGGTATCGACGACCTGGTCGAACCGGGCGGCGATGGTGCGGCCGTCGAGATCGGTGCGGCGGAAGACGATGCCGGTCTCCTCGGCGGCCGGACGGAGGACCAGGCTGATGCGCCGGCCGGTATGCAGCCCGACGCCCACGCAGGAGATGGCGTGGCGCAGGGTCTGCTGGCGCGGGGCGCGCGAGGTCCGTGTGGCGGATGCCGGAGCGGGGGAGGATTGGACGGCGGGCGGCTGGGCCTGCCGCAGGGCGTCGTTCCCCACCATTGCCAGCATTCCGTCCATATGTGTCCCCCAGTCTTTGATCGCTTCTTGAGCGCGTTTCGATCGCGTCTTGATCGCTTGATTCTCGATCGTTCGATTTGCGTCGTGCGTTACAGCAACGACAGCATGATCTGTAGCGGGTGCGGCGCGACGGGGCGAGTCAAGGATTATTGCTGACTGTTACGGGGTAAGGGGCTGAGAATAAAGACAAAATTACGCCATAATGATCGATGTCGCGCATGGCGCCGCGCCGGCCGGGGAGGCGCGGCGCCATGGAGCGGATCAGGATTGGCGGCGCAGGAAGGCGGGGATGTCCAGCCCGACCTCGTCGGCCGAAGCCTGGCGCACCGTCGCG
>NZ_JABXXP010000951.1 GCF_013376155.1 Nguyenibacter vanlangensis | reverse complement strand
CGCTGGTGCAGGCCCGCGCCGCCCGCCGGTCGGACACGGCCGGCCTGTTCCATGCGCTGGGCGGCGGCTGGTGGAACCGGGCCGGGGCGGACGGCGCGCCACAGGGTTAAGGGTCTGGGAGTTGGGCTATCTGCAATTTTGACGACGGTCTCAAGAAACGGCTCCGCATCAGGGCGGCCATGCATGGTCGGTCCATGGAAGAGGAGGCGCGCGATATCCTGCGTACCGTCCTCTCCACCGAAAACCCGGCACCGTCGGACCTCGGCCGGGCTATTCGTCAACGTTTCGCCGAGCTGGGCGGGGTTGATCTGCCGGCTTTGCCGCGCGAGGCGATCCGGGACGTGGATTTCGGTATGTGATCGGCGACGCCCCATGCTTATGCCGACATAGCCTCTGAACGCCGGCAGGCTGGGGAGCCCATCAGCCAATTCGATGGGCAGATCGCCGCGGTGACCCGCTCCTGGGGCGCCGCTTTGGTTCGCCATCGTTTAGGCAGGATTTGCGGGCGTTGCGTTCAGCAGATCAGGGCAGTACCGACTACGCGGCAGGCGCCCTGGGGGGTGCCCTGCCCGTTCCGGATGGTCCAGGTACCGGGGCCGGTCGGCTGGGCGTGGTAGGTGCCGCGCATGGCCTGGCCCTGGCGGGCGATGTCGGCGTTGAGCCATTGCTCTTCGGGCGTCTGCGGCATGGATGGGCCTGGCGGTGCCGCCTGGCGCTGCTGCTGCAGGATGGTCAGGCGTGCCCGGTCGCGGTCGATCGCTTCTTGCGCGCGTTGACGGGCGGCAAACTGGCGCTGCTGGATTTCGGTCTGCAGTTGCATGCGCAACTGCTCCCGCGCGGCGGGGTTGGGGGGACAGGCGCCCGGGTTCGCCCCGCAGCCGAACT
>NZ_JABXXP010000950.1 GCF_013376155.1 Nguyenibacter vanlangensis | reverse complement strand
GTCCGGACCGCGACGCGCTGGCGCGCGGCGCGGTCAAACGGATGCGCGCATCCGATCCCCCGCCCTTCATGTCGCCCGGCGCCGCCCGGCTGGTCGCGACCGGCAATATCGAGGACGACCTGGCCGCAATCGAAACCTGCGACTGGATCATCGAGGCGATCGTCGAGGACCCGGCGGCCAAGCGCGACCTGTATCGCCGCCTGGACGCCGAACGCCGCCCCGGCACGCCGATCAGCTCGAATACCTCGACCATTCCGCTGGACGCGCTGCTTCAGGACCTGCCCGAACATATCCAGCGCGATGTCCTCATCACCCATTTCTTCAACCCGCCGCGCCATATGCGCCTGATGGAACTCGTCCATGGGCCCCGGACCGATCCCGCGCACGTCGCGCGCATCGCCGGCTTCGCGGATCGCGTGCTGGGCAAGACGGTGGTCATGGCCAAGGACCGCCCGGGCTTCATCGCCAACCGGATCGGCGCCTTCTGGGTGCAATGCGGCATCCAGGCGGCGATCGCCCTGGGCCTGACGGTCGAGGAAGCCGATGCCGTCCTCTCGGCGCCGTTCGGCATTCCCAAGACCGGGATCTTCGGCCTGTCCGACCTGGTCGGGCTGGATCTGATGCCGCAGATCGACCGCAGCATGCGGGCCCGCCTGCCGCCCTCCGACCGGTTCGTCACCGAACTGGCGCCTGTGGCACTGATCGAAACCATGGTCGCCGGCGGCTATACCGGCCGCAAGGGCAAGGGCGGCTTCTACCGGCTGGACCGGACCGGCGGAAGCCGGGCCGCGCCGGTCAAGCAATCGATTAATCTCCGCACCGGCGCCTATGCCCCGTCCGAACGGGTCACGCTGCCCGCCGCCCTGCGCGCCGATCCCGCCGCCCTG
>NZ_JABXXP010000949.1 GCF_013376155.1 Nguyenibacter vanlangensis | reverse complement strand
CGTGGCAGGTCGGGCAGGCGCGTTCGACCAGGAAGAAGCCCTGCTGGGCGCGGACCTTGCCGGCGCCGTGGCAGGTCGGACAGGTCTCGGCTCCCTGGTCGCGGTCGGCCGAGCCCGAGCCGTCGCAGGATTCGCAGATGACCCGGGTGGGCACGGTGACGGGTTTCTTGACGCCCGAGAACGCTTCGGTGAAGGAGATCGAGACCTGGATCTGGATGTCGCTGCCCGAGCGGCGGCCGCCGCGCCGGCCGCCCATCATGTCGCCGAACATCTGCTCGAAGATGTCGCCCAGACCGCCGCCGAAATCGAACCCGCCGGCGCCGGGGCCGCCGCCCTCGAACGCCGCATGGCCGAAGCGGTCATAGGCCGCGCGTTTCTGATCGTCCTTCAGGACGTCGTAGGCTTCGTTGATTTCCTTGAACCGGGATTCGGCCGACGCGTCGCCGGGATTGCGGTCCGGGTGGTACTGCATGGCCAGCCGGCGATACGCCTTTTTCAACTCGTCGCCATTCGCATCGCGGGAGACTTCGAGCACGGCGTAGTAATCGAGCTTGGTGGCCATCACGGTCCTCATTGGGGGCCGCGTTCAGGGCGGTGCCGCGGCCGTCGAATAAAATGAGCAGGGTCGGTCAAGGAAAAGCGCCCGCCTTCGGCAGAAGGGGGCGCCTTCGGCCAAAGGCGGGAACCAGAGGCGGCGGCCAAAGGCGGAGCCCGTGGCGGGCGGCGCCGGCCGAAACCGGGCCGCCACGACCGCGCCGCCGGACGATCAGGCCGACTTCTTGTCGTCCACGTCTTCGAAATCGGCGTCGACGACCTTCTCGCCATGCGCCCCCGAGGTCCCCGCCGACGGGCCGGCACCGGGCGCCGCCTCGGCCTGGCCGGCCTTGT
>NZ_JABXXP010000948.1 GCF_013376155.1 Nguyenibacter vanlangensis | reverse complement strand
CCGCTGCAGGGCGGGGCGGCCGACATCATCAAGCGCGCGATGGTCCGGCTGCCGCAGGCGCTGGCGGCGGCCAGCCTGGACGGGCGGCTGCTGCTGCAGGTCCATGACGAACTTCTGTTCGAGGTCCGGGCGGACCAGCAGGAAACGCTGGCCGCCCTGGTGAAACAGGTCATGGAATCGGCGGCCAGCCTGACGGTGCCGCTGGTGGTCGAGACCGGGGCCGGAGCGAATTGGGCGGACGCGCATTGATGCAGGACAGGGACAGGCGGCGGCTGATCATCGGGGGCGTCATCGCGCTGGCCGCGGTGGTGGGCGGGTACGGCACCTTTCGGATCATGGACCGGATGGGCCCGATCCTCTCGACCTACGGCAACGAGATCGGCGGGTCGTTCCGGCTAATCAGCGCCGCCGACGGCGAAGTGGCGGATACCGATTTCCTGGGCCGCTGGATGCTGGTCTATTTCGGCTACACCCATTGCCCGGACACGCAATGCGGGGCGACGCTGCACGCGATGGCCGGGGCGATGGACCTGATGGGCGCGCAGGCGCGGCTGGTGGCGCCGCTGTTCATCTCGGTCGATCCGATGCGCGATACGGCCGAACTGCTGCGGGCCTACACGCTGCGCTTCGGGCCGCACATCATCGCGCTCACCGGCGCGCCGAACATGATCAAGGCCGTGACGGCCGAATACCACGCCCCCTATGTCCGGCACCCCGGCGCCAACGGCGACTACGCCATGGAGCCGTCGCCGCGCATCGTCATCATGTCGCCCGAGGGTCGCTATGCCGGGACGGTCGAGGCCACGGCCACCGCCGGCCAGATCGCCGACCGCCTGCGCAGCCTGATGGCGACGCAATAAGAGTGGCAGGCGCGCGCGCGCGGTGCCT
>NZ_JABXXP010000947.1 GCF_013376155.1 Nguyenibacter vanlangensis | reverse complement strand
GGCGGGTCGGTGATGTCGGCATTGCGGCGCAGTTGGGCCGCGCCGTCGGCCACCGCCGTCCAGGCCGCCTGTGCCAGCGCCTTGCGGCCGGGGAAATCGGCCGGGTCGAGCACGGGATGCAGAATGACGCTGGCGCGCATCGAGCGCCATTGCACGAGCTGCCACAAATGCGGCGCCAGGTCCATGTCGCCGTACCATGAGAAGACCGGGCGACGATTGCGGTTGACGTTGAGTCCGTCCAGCCGGTCGAAGACCAGCGAGATCGGCTGGATCAGCGGCGCCATGCCGTCGTCATAGGTCAGGGGCGGCGGCTCGCCCTCGCTGCCCTTGCGCAGGGCGGGGATCTTGGCGATGGCGAAGAAGGCCGACATAAAGGGCAGCACGCGCGAGCCGTCCGAGGACGTGCCCTCGGGGAACAGGATGAGATTGTCGCCCCCGATCAGGCGGCCGATCATTTCGTCGCGCTCGCGCCCCGTCGTGCTGCGCTGGCGGCTGACGAAGATCGTCCGGCCGATACGCGCCGCCGTGCCCATCAGGGGCCATGCGCCGATATCGCCCTTGGCGACGAAGACCGACGGCAGGACCGCGCCGAGTACCGGCACGTCGAGCCACGAGGAATGATTCGCCACATAGATGACCGGGCGCTCGCCCCGTGCCCGGGCGGCAGCGCCCCCGACACTGCCGGCCCGCTTGCCGATGACGCGGATCTCGACCGACAGCAGGCGACACAATCCGCCCCAGATCACCGGAGTCCAGCGGATTTTCGCGGTGCCCGGCACCAGCAGCAATCCCGCCTCGAACCCGACGGACAGCGGTATCCAGACGGCGATCCCGGCCAGACGCGCCACCGCGCGCAGCACGCGCAACGTCCGGCGGCGCGGGGCCGCCCA
>NZ_JABXXP010000946.1 GCF_013376155.1 Nguyenibacter vanlangensis | reverse complement strand
CCGCTGATCGCGGTGTGCGGCGCGCGGCTGCCGCGCCGCACATTGCTGATGATCCTGATGGGGGTCTTCGTCCTGGGCAACCTGCTGGCGCCCCTCTCGCCCGACGCCCGCACGCTGGAGATCATGCGCTTCCTGACCGGACTGCCCCATGGCGCGTTCTTCGGGGTCGCCGCGCTGGTCGCGGCCTCGCTGGTCGATCGCGCCCATCGCGGCCGGGCGGTGGGGCGGGTCATGGCGGGCCTGACCATCTCCAACGTGATCGGCGCGCCGTTCGCGACCTGGGGCGGCGAATTTCTCGGCTGGCGCACCACCTACGCCCTGATCGGCCTGGTCTCGGTGGCCAGCCTGCTCCTGGTGGCCCGCAACGTCCCGGCCGACCCGCCCCATCCCGGCGCCTCGCCGCTGCGCGAACTCGGGGCCCTGCGCCGCGCCCAGGTCTGGTTCACCCTCGGCACCGGCGCGGTCGGGTTCGGCGGCATGTTCGCGGTCTATACCTATCTGTCCGACGTGCTGGTCAATGTCTCGGGCTATCCGGCCTACGCGGTGCCCTTCATCCAGGCCCTGTGGGGCGTGGGCATGGTCATCGGCAACCTGATCGGCGCGCGCCTGGTCGACATCAACCTGAACATGACCGTCATCGCCGCCCTGGTCTGGAGCATGCTGACCCTGGGCCTGTTCTCCGTCACCGCCGTCAACCCCTGGGCGGTGGTGCCCGTCATCCTGCTGCTGGGCGGCATCATCGCGCTGGTGCCCGCGCTGCAGACCCGCCTGATGGACGTCGCGGCCGACGCCCAGACCCTGGCCGCGTCGCTCAACCATTCGGCCTTCAACGTCGCCAACGCCCTCGGCGCCTGGCTGGGCGGCCTGGTGATCGGCGCCGGCTACGGCGCG
>NZ_JABXXP010000945.1 GCF_013376155.1 Nguyenibacter vanlangensis | reverse complement strand
AGGCCGGACGCCGCGCCCTGGCCGCCGCCCTGGCGGTGACCGGCGGGATCCGCGCCGCCCGCGAACGGATGGAACGATCGGGCCTGGTCCGCATGTCCTGATCCGCCCGTCCTGACCTCCCGTCCAGACCGCCTGGCATCTCCCTGCCGGCGGAATCAAGGGGCCGGACCATCAATGCGGCAGGGTCTCGATCCGTGCCGCCATGATGAAATCGTTGCGATGCAGGCCGCCGATCGCGTGGGTCTGCAGCGACAACCGCACATAGCCCCAGCCGAAGGCGATGTCCGGATGATGGTCGGCCGCTTCGGCCAGGGCGGCGATCCGCTCGACCAGCGCATAGGCGCCGGCGAAGTCCGGCAGGGTGAAATCGCGCAGCAAAACCGTCCCGTCGGGGGACAGCGTCCAGTTGGGCACCTGCGCCAGCAATGTTTCGGCCTCGGCGCGCGCCAGGGGCGGTGAGTTCCTGGGGCAGGGGCCGATCACCTCGCGAGCCAGGGCGGATGGGGTGGCGGTCGGCATGGCATGGAATCCTTCAGCCATTTGTCCGGGGACCGATAACGCGCCGGCCGCCCAACCGTACCCTGACGGTCAGGACGATCCCAGCGCCTCGCGCAGCATTTCCAGTTCCAGCCACCGTTCCTCGGCGGCCGTCAGTTCGGTCTCGGCACGGTCCAGCTTCGTGGTCGCGTCGGTAAACGCCTGCGGATCGCGGGCATAGAGCCCGGCATCGGACAGGACGGCGCGCAGCCGGGTGATGTCCGCTTCCAGCGCGGCGATCTGCCCCGGAAGGCGGTCAAGGGCCAACTGGTCCTTATAGGACAGCTTGCGCGCCGGTCCCTTCGCCGCGCCCTTCTCGGGGCCCCGCTCCGGGCGCTTCGCCGGCTGGCCGTCCC
>NZ_JABXXP010000944.1 GCF_013376155.1 Nguyenibacter vanlangensis | reverse complement strand
GGCCCATGGGCAGCTCTATCGCGCGCGCCTGACGGGCCTGTCGCATGACGCGGCGATCGCGGCCTGCCGGCGCCTGTCGACCGGCGCCGATAATTGTGTTGTCATCTCGCCCGATTCGAAGTCCTGATCGCGCTTTCGATCGCCCTATCTCGTGACCGGAAGGGTCCATCATGCCCCGTGCCGCCTTCTTGAAACGGATCGCAAAACGGCCGACGGGCCCGTGGCGTGACGAGACCCGCCGCGCGCCGGCGCGGTATGCCCGGCTGGGGGTAGCGCTGCCGGGCGCGCTGGCCATGGCGTTCGTAGGTGTCATTTCGCTCTCGCCGGCACGGGCGGCGCTGAAGCTGGGCAGCGCGGCGCCGCTGTTCGACGCGCCGGCCAGCCTGGGCGGCAAGGAATTCCGCTTCAGCCTGGCCGATGCGCTGCATCGCGGGCCGGTGGTGCTGTATTTCTATCCCGCCGCCTTCACCCGCGGCTGCACCATCGAGGCGCATGATTTCGCCGACGCGATGGACCAGTTCAAGGCGCTGGGCGCCACGGTCATCGGCGTGTCGATGGACAAGATCGAGACGCTGGACCGGTTTTCGGTCAGCGAATGCCGCAGCCGCTTCCCCGTGGCGGCCGATCCGGACGGCAAGATCGCCACGTCCTATCATTCCAGGATGCCGCTGGTCCATTATGCCAGCCGGACCTCGTACGTGATCGCGCCGGACGGGCACGTCCTGTTCGCCTACACCGCCATGGCGCCCGCCGGGCATATCAGCGGCACGCTGGCGGCGCTGCACGCCTGGAAAGCCGCCAGATAGAGCGGACCCGGGCCCCCGGGCCCTATGGCGCCCCTTTCGCGGGGCCCAGCGCCGCCAGGCACTGGTCGCGCACCGCACGCAGCGACC
>NZ_JABXXP010000943.1 GCF_013376155.1 Nguyenibacter vanlangensis | reverse complement strand
CAGCAGCGTGCCCAGCAGGCGGGTCGCGCCCGTCATCGCGCCCTTCGTCATGCCGCCCATGCTTCTCATGCCGCGGGCTCTCCAAGGGCGGCCAGCCAGCGCGTGGCCTGGGCGCGGACATTGTCCGGCGCGGTGCCGCCTTCGCTGGTGCGCGAGGCGATCGAGGATTCGACGGTCAGCACCGAGAAGATTTCGGCGGTGATGCCGGCTTCCTCGGCCTGCATTTCTTCCAGCGTCAGGTCCGCCAGGTCGACGCCCCGCTTTTCGGCCAGGCCGACCAGGCGGCCCGTGACGTGGTGGGCGGTGCGGAAGGGCAGTTTCAGGACGCGTACCAGCCAGTCGGCCAGGTCGGTGGCGGTGGAGAAGCCCGACCCGGCATAAGTGCGCATCCGTTCGGTATGGGGCACCAGGTCGCGCACCATGCCGTCGCAGGCCGCCAGCGACAGGGCGGCGGCGTCGGTCGCGGCGAAGACCGGTTCCTTGTCCTCTTGCGTGTCCTTGGCATAGGCCAGCGGCAGGCCCTTCATGACCGTCAGCAGCCCGACCAGCGCGCCGCTGATGCGGCCGATCTTGGCGCGCACCAGTTCGGCGGCGTCGGGGTTGCGCTTCTGCGGCATGATGGACGAGCCTGTGGTGAAGGCGTCGGACAGGCGCACGAACGAGAACGGCGCCGAGCACCAGATCACGATTTCTTCGGACAGGCGCGACAGGTGCATGGCCAGGATCGAGAGCGCCGAGAGATATTCCAGCGCGAAATCCCGGTCGGACACCGCGTCCAGCGAATTGGCGGTGGGGCGGTCGAAGCCCAGGGCCGCCGCCGTCATCCGCCGGTCGATGGGAAAGGACGTGCCGGCCAGCGCGGCCGAGCCGAGCGGGCATTCGTTCAGGCGCCGGCG
>NZ_JABXXP010000942.1 GCF_013376155.1 Nguyenibacter vanlangensis | reverse complement strand
CACATGCGGATGCGCAACCTGCCCGAATTGATCGCCGCCCTGCGCGACGCGGGCCAGACGCGGGCCAGCGCCGCGCTGGTCCTGGCCAACCTGGTCGGGCACCACGCGGACGATGCGACGTCGTGGGACGTGGATTGGCAGGGGGGCATCCTGACGGTGAACCGGATCCCCCTGCCCCTGCGCTGATTGACTTTGCGCTGGCCGGCCTTGCGCTGATTGACCTTGCGCTGGTCGGTCCGCGCCGGCGATCAGCCCGGGTGGCGCAGCAGCCCGCCTTCGACGCGCAGCGCGGCGCCGGTGGTGGCCGATGCCTGGGGCGAGCAGAGATAGGCGACCATGCTGGCGACTTCCTCGGGTTCGGCCAGGCGGCGGATCAGCGAGCTGGGGCGGTGCATGGGCACGAATTCGGCCGCGATCTCGGCGGCCGGGCGGCCGGATTCGCGGGCTGCCTTTTCGAACATCTCCATCACGCCTTCGGTGCGGGTGGGGCCGGGCAGCACCGAATTGACGGTGACGCCGGTGCCCGGGACGCTTTCGGCGATGCCCCGGGCGATGGCGATCTGCGCGGCCTTGGTGAATCCGTAGGGGATCATGTCGGGCGGGATGTTCAGCCCGGATTCGCTGGAGATGAAGACCACGCGGCCCCATTGGCGGCCGACCATGCCGGGCAGGTAGTGCCGGGTCAGGCGCACGCCGCTCATGACGTTGATGTCGAAGAATCGCTGCCAGTCGGCATCCGGCGTTTCGAGGAAATCGCCCTGTTCGAAGATGCCGAGATTATTGACCAGGATATCGGCCTGCGGCACCTGCCGGACGAAGCTGTCGGCGCCGGATTCGCTGCCCAGGTCGCCGGCCACGCCGCGCAGGCGGGCGGCGGGCACATGGGCGCGGACATGGGC
>NZ_JABXXP010000941.1 GCF_013376155.1 Nguyenibacter vanlangensis | reverse complement strand
CGGGCATCGTGCGCTGGCTGGACGGGCAGGTGCGCAAGCTGGACGTCGATCTGCGCCTGGGGGTGGAGGCGACGGCGGCCGATATCCTGCTCTGCGCGCCGGACGTGGTGATCGTGGCGACAGGGGGCGAGGCGATCCTGGGCGACGATCCGGGCAGCGACCTGCACCATACGACGCGCGACGTCCTGGCCGGCCGCGCCGCGCCCGCGGGCAGCGTGCTGCTGTTCGACGAGATGGGGCAGCACAACGCCGCCTCGGTGGCCGAATTGCTGGCCACGCGCGGCTGCCTGGTCGAACTGGCGACCCACGACCGGCTGGTGGCGCAAGAGGTCGGGACCACCAACCAGCCGGTGCATCTGCGCGAATTCTACAGGCTGGGCGTGGTGACGACGCCGAACATGGAACTGACCGAGACCTGGCGCGAGGGCAACCGCCTGGTCGCCGTGCTGCGCAACACCATGACCGGCGCGGAAGAGGAACGGGTGGTCGACCATATCGTGGTCGATCGCGGCGGCGCGCCCGACACCACGCTCTATGCGGCGCTGAAGGCGGGCTCGGCCAATGCCGGCCAGACCGACGCGCATGCGCTGGTCGCCGGACGGCCCCAGCCGGTGATGGCGCGGCTCGGGGCCGGCGACTACGCGCTGTTCCGCATCGGCGACGCGGTGGCGGCGCGCAACATTCATGCCGCGCTCTATGACGCGCTGCGGCTGTGCAAGGATCTCTGACACCATGCGCTGGCTGGTCCTTGCGGAAATGGGATGTGCCGCGGGCGCTGTCGCCCTCGTCTGGATGGTCCTGCTGGCGCGCTGGCTGAAGGGGCGCCCCGCCGGCCGGTCCTGGCTGGCCGGCCTGGCGTCGGTGCCGCGCCGTTATCTCGTCGACGTCCATCACGTCGTC
>NZ_JABXXP010000940.1 GCF_013376155.1 Nguyenibacter vanlangensis | reverse complement strand
CGTTCGATCCGCGGCTGCATGCGCTGCGAGGGCAGCAGGGGCAGATCGAATGCGCCGCCGTCTATCGCGCGCTGATGGCGGGGTCCCGGATCCGCGCCTCGCACCGCGTGGACGACGAACGCGTGCAGGACCCGTACTGCCTGCGCTGTCAGCCGCAGGTGATGGGCGCGGCGCTGGACAGCCTCCGCCACGCCGCGCGGGTGCTGCTGATCGAGGCCAATGCGGTGTCGGACAACCCGATTCATTTTCCGGGCAGCGACGAAATGGTGTCCGGCGGCAATTTCCATGCCGAACCCGTCGCGATCGCCGCCGACCTGATGGCCATCGCGATCGCCGAGATCGGGGCGATCGCCGAGCGGCGCATCGCGCTGCTGGTCGATGCGGGGATGAGCGGCCTGCCCGCCTTCCTGGTGCGTGAAAGCGGGCTGAATTCCGGCTTCATGATCGCCCAGGTCACGGCGGCGGCCCTGGCCTCCGAAAACAAGACGCTGGCCCATCCCGCCAGCGTGGACAGCCTGCCGACCTCCGCCAACCAGGAAGACCACGTTTCGATGGCCACCTTCGCGGCGCGGCGCGTGGGCGACATCAACGACAACGTGAAGACGATCATCGCCATCGAATATCTCGCCGCCGTGCAGGGGCTCGATTTCCTCGCCCCCCTGGCCTCGTCCGCGCCGCTGGCGGCCGCGGCCGCGACCCTGCGCGACGCGGTGCCGTTCTTCGCGCAGGACCGGCTGTTCACGCCCGATATCGAAACGGCACGGCGGCTGATCGCGTCCGGCGCCATGACGGACGCGGCGGCCAGGACCACGGCGCTGCCGGAATTCGGCGCCGCATGAGCGGGGACGGCCTGGCCTGGCTGCGCAGGGAATGGGGCGCGCGGCTGATCGTCAAGGGCGTC
>NZ_JABXXP010000939.1 GCF_013376155.1 Nguyenibacter vanlangensis | reverse complement strand
ACCGCGATCCTGCAGCGCGAAGCCGAGCGCGATCCCCTGACCGGCCTGTGGAACCGCCGCGCGCTCGACCGGTTCGTCCGCGCCAGGGCCCGCGGCGCGGACAAGCGCGGCGCGTGCCTGATGCTGGTGGATATCGACCATTTCAAGCGGATCAACGACCGCCACGGCCACGCCGCCGGCGACGAAGTCCTCCGTCATTTCGCCGGCCTGCTGAAATCCTGGCTCCGCGCCGACGACATCCTCGTCCGCTTCGGCGGCGAGGAATTCGCCATCCTGCTGATGACCGACGACCTCGACGCCGCGACGCGGGTCGCGC
Organism: Nguyenibacter vanlangensis; assembly: GCF_013376155.1. Classification (GTDB taxonomy): domain Bacteria; phylum Pseudomonadota; class Alphaproteobacteria; order Acetobacterales; family Acetobacteraceae; genus Gluconacetobacter; species Gluconacetobacter vanlangensis. The sequence continues at coordinate 591 of NZ_JABXXP010000939.1, read as the reverse complement.
AGATGCTCAAGGCGGCGATCGAACGCACCGCCATCACCCTTCCCGGAACCGACGCCACGCTGCGCGTCAGCGCCAGCTTCGGCCTCGCCAGGGGCACCCTGCGAAACGGGGGGTGGGACAGCCTGCTCAAGGACGCCGACACCCAGCTCTATCGCGCCAAGGAAGCCGGGCGCAACCGCATCTCGACCGCCTGAACCGCGACCGGCCCCGGCTCCCGCCGGCTCTCTCCCCAGGGCAACCCGGGCCCGTTCCATGCTTTCTGATGCACGGGCTATGCCCCGATGCGCTTTTTTGTTGCGATGCCGAGACCTACCCGCTCTGATACCCATCTGGGATCGGAGTTATTTGCAAATCTCAAATTAATTTGTAATTATATAAATTAACAAATTTACACGGTGAAAATTCGGCGGCGGGTCGGCCCCTCTCCGGAATCGCACGCTCCAACCGAGGCCCGATCGACGATGGAACTGCCGGCGCTCATCTATCTTGTCGCGCTGATCGACACGGGCTCGGCCGCCGGCGCGGCCGAGGCGCTGGGCGTCGGGTCCTCGACCGTCAATCACGCCGTCGCGGCGCTCGAACAGGCGATGG
>NZ_JABXXP010000938.1 GCF_013376155.1 Nguyenibacter vanlangensis | reverse complement strand
CCTCCCCGGCCTCGGCGCGGGAGCGCCCGGCGACGACGGTCGGCGCCAGCGTCAGGTTGCGCAGGACCGACATATGGTCGAACAGGCCGAATTGCTGGAACACGATCGCCGCATGGGCCCGCAAGGCGCGGCCGGCCGAAGCGGCGGTCATGTCGATCACCGCGCCATCCAGCGTCAGCGACCCGCCGACGACCGGCTGCAACCCGATCAGTGCCCGCAGCAGCGTGCTTTTCCCCGAACCGGACGGCCCGATCAGGCTGACGATCTCGCCCCGCCCGACCTGCAGCCCGACATCGCGCAGGATGTCGTGCGCGCCATGGCGAACCGTCACGCCCCGCAGGTCAAGATATGGCAAGGCGTTTCTCCAGCATGCGGCTGAGGCGGGTCAGCGGATAGGAAATGGCGAAATACAGGCCGAGCACGGCCAGAAAGACCTGCACCGTCGGCAGCCCGCGGTTCGAGAGGATGACCCCCGCCTGATTCAGTTCCAGGACGCCGACCTGCGACGCCAGGGCCGTATCCTTGATGAACAGCACCAGATAGCCGACGGCCGGCGGCACGATCACCGGCAACGCCCGCGGCACGATCACGTAGCGCCAGCGCGCCAGCAGGGGCAGGTTGAGCGTGACGGCGGCCTCGATCTGGTCGGCCGGAACGGAATTGACACCGCCATGAACGATCTCGGCGATATATCCCGCCGCGATCAGCCCGATGGCCCAGAGCGCCACGGTCGTTCCCGACACGTCCAGCCCGGCCATGCCCGTCAGGAAGAACACGATATACAGCGTCACGATGAACGGGACGCGCCGCACCACCTGCACATAGCCCGCGGCCAGCCAGCGCAGGGGGGCGAGAAGCCGTCCGCGCGCCATCCGCAGGCAGGCCAGCGCAACCCCGCCGGCCAGGCC
>NZ_JABXXP010000937.1 GCF_013376155.1 Nguyenibacter vanlangensis | reverse complement strand
CGACCGGCTGCGCCCGCGCCGCGCCCGCCCCGCCCGCCAGCAGCGCCAGCAGGATTGCACAGAACGAACCGGCACGACGGAAAGGGGCAAGACAGGCTGGCACAGCGGGCGACCGAACGGGTGAGGGGGTTGAATATGTTATAATGTAACAAATATCCAGTCTTCATATAGCGCGCTTTCCGGCGTATGGAAACCGGGGGCACAGGAGGCACAGCGCGAACCGGCATGACGGAACGGATCTTCGCTGAAAAAACCGAGGCACGGCTGGACGTTGCGGCGCATATCTGCGCCGCGCGCGGCTCGCGGCTGACCGATCTGCGGCGGCAGGTGCTGGGGCTGGTGCTCGACGCCGCGCGCCCGGTCGGCGCCTATGAATTGCTGGACGGGCTGCGCACCGACAAGAAGGGCGCGGCCCCGCCCACGGTCTATCGCGCACTGGATTTCCTGCTGGAACAGGGGCTGATCCACAAGATCGAACGCCTGTCGGCCTTCGTCGGCTGCACCCATGCGCTCGACGCCGACCATGACGGCGCCTGCCACCTGCATGCCGCGCAATTCCTGATCTGCACCGGCTGCGGCCAGGTGACCGAGCTGGACGACCGCCAGATCGTCGCCGCCCTGGTCGCGGCGACGCGCGCCATCGGCTTTACGGTCCGCCATTCGATGGTCGAGGCCGAAGGGTTGTGCGCCGCCTGCCACGGGTGACTTCGCGGCATATCCGGCTACAATCGGCGACATGGTGAGACACGGCTTCAAGGCAAGGCCCAGCGTCCTTGCACCTTCCGACAAGACCCGCACGCTGTTCCGGATCGAAGACGCGGACGGACGCGTCGTGGCGCGGATCGCCGCCCCCGACGCCACGCGCGCCATGGCCCTGTTCTGGCGCCGGCAGGGCTGCCGGGACCTGGCC
>NZ_JABXXP010000936.1 GCF_013376155.1 Nguyenibacter vanlangensis | reverse complement strand
CGCGGGCCGAGGCGGCGCGGCTGGCCGGGCTGATGCGCCGGCTCGTGCCGCATTTCCAGCCCGTCCCACCGGTCCGCGCTATGGATTGGATTCGCCTGGCGCGCGCCCAGGTCCGCGATGCCCATCTGCCGATCGACCGCGCGCAGTTGCTGATGGTCGTCGATCGCAATCCCCGGGTGCAGCGCGTCTGCTTCATGCTGGCGCTGCCCGATGGCGCGCCGTGGCAGGTGCTCGGGACGGCCCGCGTCTCGACCGGCCAGACGGGGCGCAAATATTATTACATCACCCCGACCGGCGCGTTCATCAACTCGGCCGACCGGCTGGGGTATCGCGCGCAGGGCACCCGGAACGAGCACGGCATTCGCGGCATCGGCGCCAAGGGCATGCGGGTCTGGGACATGGGGTGGCAATGGGCGGAAAAGGGCTGGCTGCCCAGCCGCGAGAAGGGGCAGATCCGGCTGGAGATCCACGCCACCGATCCCGATTTCCTGGAAACGCGGCTGGGCCATCCGGCATCCGAAGGCTGCGTGCGCATTCCGGCGGCGCTGAATGTCTTCATGGACCGGTACGGGCTGATCGACGCGCTGTACGAACAGGCCGCAAGCTATGACGGTCGATTCCGCGCCCTGCTGCCCCATGATCGCACCCCCACGCCGATCGCGGGCGACTGCCTGATCGTGGTGGATTCCGCCGACCCGCCGCCCGCCACCAATTGAAGGGGCCGCGGGGCAGAGCCCCGGAAAAAAAGACCGCGGGCCGGCCGGATCTCCCGCTTTCCACGGCCGGACGGTTCGCTCATGATAATGTGATGCGAAAGACCGGATTGCGCCTCGCCCTGATCCTGCCCGCCCTGATGGCGGCATCGCCGGGGCGCGCGGCGCCCCAGCGCGCCCCCGACACTCCCACGCCGGC
>NZ_JABXXP010000935.1 GCF_013376155.1 Nguyenibacter vanlangensis | reverse complement strand
GCCGGCGGGGGCGTCGGCGCTGCGCCGGGGGCTGCGCCGGCTGTCGGACGGGATCGAATGGACGTTCGAGGCGGTGCTGCGTGCCTATGTCCGTTCGCTGGACCATGCGCTGCGCCGGCGCCGGCTGGTACTGGCGACCCTGCCGCTGAGCCTGGTGGTGACGGTGGCGGTGATCACGGTCATGCCCAAGGACATCATCCCCAAGCAGGACGTGGCGATGATCGTGGGCTATTTCCGGGGGGACGAGACGGCGTCGTTCCAGAAGATGGACGCCAAGATCCGCGCCGTGAGCGCCGCGATGCTGGCCGACCGCGACGCGGAATCGGTGGCGGCCTTTACCGGCGACACGCGGGTGGAGGGCCAGGCCTTCGCGCAGATGACCGGCAAGCGCGACCGCGACGACGGGCCGGACGAGATGATCGCGCGCGTGCACAAGCGGCTGGAGGCGACGGGGCTGACGGGCGTGCGGCTGTCGCTGTTTTCGGCCGGGGACGTCAATGGCGGGGGCGGCCGCCAGCAGCAGGGAGCCTATCGCTTTGTCCTGCGCAGCGACAATGCCGAGGATATCTATAGCTGGACCCCGCGCATCACCCAGGCGCTGCAGGGCAGCAAGGTGATGACCGACATTTCCACCAACCTGACGGACCGGGCCACGGCGGTGCATGTGGACATCGCGCGCGACACCGCCGCGCGCTATCTGGTCACGCCGCAACTGATCAGTGGCGCGCTGTTCGACGCGTATGGCCAGCGCAGCGCGTCCAACATCTCGACCCCGCTTGCGACCTATCACGTGGTGATGGAGGTGGCGCCGCGCTATCGCGACTCGCCGGACGTGCTGGGGGCGTTCCGGGTCTCGACGTCGGGCGGGACGGCGGGCGGCGGCACGGCGTCGAACACCGTGCGGGTCACGCT
>NZ_JABXXP010000934.1 GCF_013376155.1 Nguyenibacter vanlangensis | reverse complement strand
CCCGGGCGGCGCGGCACGCCGCGCGTCACGGCGCGCCGCCCAGGGCGACAGCCGTCCGGCGATCAGAAAGGCCAGCGGGTTCAGCAGGATCGTCAGGATCGACACCGCCAGGATCAGGCTGCGCGCCGGGGCGTCCAGCAGGTCCAGATCGACGCCCAGCGTCGCCAGGATGAACGAAAATTCGCCGATCTGCGACAGGCCGGCCGCCATGGTCAGGGCGGTCTGCATCCCCTGGCGCAGCAGCAGCAGGACGGAAAAGACGATCATCGGCGTGCCGACGAACACGGCCAGCAGCGCCCCGGCCAGCCCGGCCGGATGCCGCGCCACGGTCGCCGGCTCGAACAGCATCCCGACCGAGATGAAGAACAAAACCGCGAACGCGTCGCGCAGCGGCAGCGTCTCCTCGGCGGCATGCTGGCTCAGTTCGGATTCGCTCAGCACCATTCCCGCCACGAACGCCCCCAGCGCCAGCGACACGCCGAACAGTTCCGACGCCACATAGGCCACGCCCAGCGCCACCGCCAGCAGCGCCAGGCGGAACAATTCGCGCGACCCCATCCGCGCCACCGCATGCAGGGCGGCGGGAATGACGCGCCGCCCCACCACCAGCATCAGCCCGACAAAGGCCGCGACCTTGCCCAGCGTCACCGCCAGGGTGCCCGCCAGCAGGGGCCAGTGCGGCGCATGGCTTGCGCCGTCCCGCAACAGCGGCGCTACCGCCGGCAGCAGCACCAGCGCCAGCACGGTCACCAGGTCCTGGATCACCAGCCAGCCCATCGCCAGATGCCCGCGCCGCGTATCGGTCAGGCGCTGCTCGTCCAGCGCGCGCGTCAGCACCACGGTACTGGCCACGCTCAGCGCCAGGCCGAACACCAGGGCCGCCCGCCCGCTCCAGCCCAGCAGCAGCGCCAGG
>NZ_JABXXP010000933.1 GCF_013376155.1 Nguyenibacter vanlangensis | reverse complement strand
CTGGGGCAGGGCGCGGGCGACCGCCTCGGAATCCAGTTCCCGCGTATCGAGTCCCCGGCCGCGGGCCTGGGCGAACCAGGCTTGCAGGGCCGACCACTCCGCTTCGGTCTCGGCAAGCGACACCAGCCCGCAGGGCCGAAAGCCGAAATCGCCCTCGGCCGCCCATCGGCGCCACAGCGGGCGGCTCTGCAGGGCCAGTTCCAGCTCGGCCATGTCCTGCCCGACGGTGCGCATCCAGCCCCAGTTGCGGCTGGATTGCTCATAGGCCGGAACACCCTTGTCGAGGACCGCGACGGACAGGCCGCGCTCCCGCAGGAACAGGGCGGTGGACAGCCCGATGATCCCCGCGCCGACGACGACGACATCATAGCGTGGTTTCGGGCGCGACGGCGACGTCATGACATGCGGGCTCCGCGTGCGTTCACTGGGCTCCATCGTGGCTGCAGATCCATTCGTATACCGGATGCCCATCACGCCGAACCAACCTCTACATAACCGGTGTTTCAGCATACTGGAAGGGGAATGGACTCACCGGTTTTCACGCCGAATCTTCCTCCGTGAAAAGAATTTTCGGCTGTTTTCAGCCAATTTCAAAGAATTTTCGGTCCATATTCAAAACGAGCTGGACAGGCAATATCGTTTCGGCCTAGCGTCGGTATGCTGAAACGCGATGATCCGGCGGATGTCATGCCATCATGGGGTATTCGGCATACATTGGGTGCGCCGTGCGCCGCGTCGCGTCCCGACCATCTCCCAGGCAGTGGGGCGCCCTATGTCCGGTCTCAGATTCCGTTCCCCCAGCGTCACGGCGGCCGCGTCCGCGGGCGTCACGCTGATCGCCGCGACGGTTGCCAGCGTGACGGTAGCCAAAGCGGCGGTCGCCGGCGCGCGGCCGCACCCGCTATCCGGCACGGCGCC
>NZ_JABXXP010000932.1 GCF_013376155.1 Nguyenibacter vanlangensis | reverse complement strand
ACCCGGGCCGCGGTGGCGCTGGGCGCGCCGCGGCCGGCACGCCTCGCCCCCGATCCGTTCCCGGTCTGGGATTCCACGGTGCTGATCCTGCAGGTCGCGGCGATGATCCTGATGACGCGAAAATACGTCGAAAGCTGGATCCTGTGGAGTACGACCTATGCGCTGGGCGCGCTGCTTTACTATGCGCAGGGTGTCATGGTCATGGCGCTTGAAAACATCGTCCTGACCGCCATTTCGGTTTCCGGCACGCGCGAATGGATTCTGGCGGCGCGCGGGCCGCGCCGCACATGAACGGATCGTGCTAATCTTCTTTTCATGAAAACGGGTGCCGGACGATCCATGATCGCGGGAGAGAACGCATGTCAACCAACAGGGTAATGCGCGCCGTGCGGCTGGAGGCGCCGGGCCGGCCCTTCACGCTGCGCGCGGTCGCCGTGCCGGAACCCGGTCCCGGCATGGTGCGTCTGCGCATCGGCGCCTGCGGTATCTGCCGCACGGAACTGCATCTGCGCGACGGCGGCCTGGATCTGGGATGCCGGGATTTCACGGTCGGCCACGAAATCGCAGGCATCATAGACGCGCTGGGCGACGGCGTGGACCCGCGCCGCCTGGGCGAGAAAGCCGTCGTCTATTACTATCAGGGATGCGGAACCTGCCACCATTGCCGGATGGGCGAGACGCATCTCTGTCCCGCGCCGCTGGCGCAGCCCGGATTTACGAGCGATGGCGGCTATGCGGAGTATATCGCCGTCCCGGCGACGCATGCGGTTCCGCTGCCGGGCGACGCTGACCTGGCCGAGGCGGCACCGCTGGGCTGCGCCGGCTCGACCGCGGTCCATGCCTGCCGCATGGCCGGTATCGTGCCGGGCGAATGGATCGTCGTGAACGGCGCGGGCGGGGTGGGGCTGGCCGTGGTGCAGG
>NZ_JABXXP010000931.1 GCF_013376155.1 Nguyenibacter vanlangensis | reverse complement strand
CGGACGGGCGGGGTCCACCCCGTCCTGCAACATGCGCGACGCCGCCACCGTCATGCGCATCGCCGCCAGCAGCGAGGCCGACGGCCCACCCGCGATGTCCGTTCCCAGTCCTACCCGCACCCCCTTGGCCAGGGCCGCGCGCAACGGAAAGACCGCATTGGCGAACCACGCGTTCGACAGCGCGCAATGCGCCACCGCCCCGCCCCGCAGCGCGACCCGCTCCATGTCGGGTCCGGTCATGAAATTGGCATGCGCCAGCACGGTACGCCGGGTCAGCAGCCCGAAACCGTCCAGCACCGCCACGTCGCTCCGCCCGAACCGGGCCTGGCCGTAATCGCGCGCCCAGTCGCTCTCGCAGCAATGGGTCTGCACGTGGCAGCCGCTTTCCTCGGCCATCCGCCCCAGCGCGCGCAGCATCCCGTCGGTGCAGGACGGCAGGAATCGCGGCGTGATCACCGGCCGCACCATGCCGTCCGCGCCCGCCCGCGCGCGGATATGCGCCGCCACCGCCCGCGTCGCCTCCAGCCCCGCCTCGACCGATTCGTCGCGATAGAAATCGGGGCACTGCTCGGGGTTGTCCATCACCACCCGCCCCACCAGCGCCCGCTGCCCGGCCTCCAGGCAGGCATCGGCCAGTTCGCAGGTCGCGTCGGCATGACGGCTGGCGAAATACAGCGCCGTCGTCGTCCCCTGCGCCAGCAGGTCGCCCACCAGCCGCCGATAGACGCGCCGCGCGAACAGCCTGTCCGCGTACCGCGCCTCCAGCGGAAACGTGTAACGCTGCAGCCAGACCTCCAGCGACTGGTCCAGCCCCTTGCCCAGTTGCGGATATTGCGGCGCATGCACATGCAGATCGACCAGCCCGGGCAGCAGCAGGCCCGGCAGCCTCACCAGCCGCCCCGCCTGCTGCGCCAGCGCGCCC
>NZ_JABXXP010000930.1 GCF_013376155.1 Nguyenibacter vanlangensis | reverse complement strand
CGCGCACCCGGGCGGCGTCCTCGACGGCGCTCCAGCACGCTCGGCCTGCGACCGCCACCCGGATGAGGCGGCGCTCGGTCGCGAGTGTGGCGAGACAGGCTTCGGCGTTGCCATCCGTGAGGCGCCCCACGACCTCCTCTGCCGACAAGGGGCCGAGTTCGCGCACGAGATCGGCCACGCCCTCCTTCCCCTTCGCCCGATAAGCCGGTGCCAGGCGCTGCAACTCACTCTCGACCTGGTCAACGACCAGGGGATCGAGAAGTGTCCCAAGATCGACTTCGCCGAGAAGTTCGGCGAGCAGCCCACTGTCCAGAGACAGCACCGAGGCGCGTCGCTCGGCGATCGGCGCGTCCGTCGCATACATGAATTCGGCAACGTATCCGAACAGAAGGTCCGCCGCGAACGGCGACGGAATTTCGGTTGTCACCTCCACGATCCGAATCGCGCCATCCGCGAGCCGGCGCGCCAGGCTGTCGAGTGCTGCGAGGTCATACACGTCCCGCAGGCATTCGCGGGCGGTCTCGATCAGGATCGGAAAATCCGGATGGTCCCGCACGATCTCCAGCAACTGGCCGGCGCGCAGCCGCTGCTGCCATAGCGGGGAGCGATGGCCGGGCGCACGGCGCGGCAGAAGCAGCGCGCGAGCGGCGCATTCCCGAAAGCGGGCAGCGAACAATGCCGAGCCGCCCACGGCTTCTGTCACAATGTTCCTGAGTCTGTCTGGGTCGAAGAGGAACAGTTCCGCCCCCGGCACCTGTCCAGCGGTATCGGGCAGGCGGGCGACGATGCCGTCGTCACTGGCCACTACCGAAGGGTCGACTCCGAACCGGCGCCGGACGCGCGCGGCGATCGCCAGCGCCCAGGGATCGTGCACGCGGCGCCCATAGGGCGAGTGCAGGATGACCCGCCAGTCGCCGGCCTCGTC
>NZ_JABXXP010000929.1 GCF_013376155.1 Nguyenibacter vanlangensis | reverse complement strand
CGCGAGATGATCCGTGGGATGTTCGCCCTTGCGATCACGGGAGTAGCGGAACCACGCGGCAGGCGGCGCCGGTCCGCCGAATGGCCGGTCATCGCGCACATAGGTCCACAAGCGTCCGGTCACGGTGCGGCTTTTCGCCAGCACCGGTACCGTGGTGTCGTCGCCATGCAGCCGTTCCGCTGCCAGCACATGGGCGCGCACCAGCGCGATCAGCGGTGCCAGGGTGGCAGTGCAGGCGCCCACCCAATCGGCCAGCGTCGAGGTGTCGAGGTCGATCCCCTCGCGCGCAAAGGCCTCGCTCTGGCGGTTCAGCGGCAGGTGATCGGCAAACTTGCCGGTCAGGATGGTCGACAGCAGCCAGGGCCCGGCACAGCCACGGGCGATCGGATGGAACGGTGCCGGCGGCTGAGTGATGCTCTCACAGTCCCGGCAGAGAATTTCTCCCGCACCGTCCGGATCACCTTGAACCGGCGCGGGATCACCTCAAGCGTCTCGGTGACGCTCTCGCCCAGCTTCACCAGACGGGATGAACCACAGCAGGGGCACTGCACGGGCGCCGGAATGACAATCCGCTCGCGCGGCAGATCCGCAGGAAAGGGCCGGCGCGCGGGGCGCTGCCGTTCGGATAGCACTTCAGGCGAGACAATCGCGGCGCCTAGCACATTGGTCGGATCATCCTCGGCGATTGCCGTTTCCAGATCCTCGAGTTCGAGTTCCAACTGGTCGAGCAGACGCCGGCCGCGCTCCGAGGACGCGCCGAAGCGGTCCTGCCGCATCCTGGCGATCAGCAGCTTCAGATGCGCGACCATCGCCTCGACACCCGTGGCGCGCTGTTCCGCTTCCTGGCGTGCCGCCTCGGACGCCGCCAGGGCCGCCCGCAGCCGATCGATTTCCGACGTGCCGGTTTCCATGTCGGCCATAAAAACAC
>NZ_JABXXP010000928.1 GCF_013376155.1 Nguyenibacter vanlangensis | reverse complement strand
TACCTGCTGGAAGGGATCGACTGGCGGCACCCGCAACGCACATGGCGGCCGGAACTGGCGGGCTGAGCGCGGTTGCTGGTACCCAACCGGGGCGATCCGTGTTTTTATGGCCGACATGGAAACCGGCACGTCGGAAATCGATCGGCTGCGGGCGGCCCTGGCGGCGTCCGAGGCGGCACGCCAGGAAGCGGAACAGCGCGCCACGGGTGCCGAGGCGATGGTCGCGCACCTGAAGCTGCTGATCGCCAGGATGCGGCAGGACCGCTTCGGCGCGTCCTCGGAGCGCGGCCGGCGCCTGCTCGACCAGTTGGAACTCGAACTCGAGGATCTGGAAACGGCGCTCGCCGAGGATGATCCGACCAATGTGCTAGGCGCCGCGATTGTCTCGCCTGAAGTGCTATCCGAACGGCAGCGCCCCGCGCGCCGGCCCTTTCCTGCGGATTTGCCGCGCGAGCGGATCGTCATTCCGGCGCCCACGCAGTGCCCATGCTGCGGTTCATCCCGTCTGGCGAAACTGGGCGAGAGCGTCACCGAGACGCTTGAGGTGATCCCGCGCCGGTTCAAGGTGATCCAGACGGTGCGGGAGAAATTCTCCTGCCGGGACTGCGAGAGCATCACCCAGCCGCCGGCACCGTTCCATCCGATCGCCCGTGGCCGTGCCGGGCCCTGGCTGCTGTCGACCATCCTGACCGGCAAGTTTGCCGATCACCTGCCGCTGAACCGCCAGAGCGAGGCCTTTGCGCGCGAGGGGATCGACCTCGACACTTCGACGCTGGCCGATTGGGTGGGCGCCTGCACTGCCACCCTGGCACCGCTGCTCGCGCTGGTGCGCGCCCATGTGCTGGCAGCGGAACGGCTGCATGGCGACGACACCACGGTACCGGTGCTGGCGAAAAGCCGCACCGTGACCGGACGCTTGTGGACCTATG
>NZ_JABXXP010000927.1 GCF_013376155.1 Nguyenibacter vanlangensis | reverse complement strand
ATCCAGGCCGCCAGCGAGTCCGCCAGGCGCTGGGCGGCGGTCGATTGTCCGCCATTCTCGCGCGGGGCCGACCAGGGATCGGCCTCCTGCCCCGATTCGTCGCTGGGGGTCAGGGGCCATAATTCCACCCGCCCCCCCTGCCCCGGCCGCGCCGAGAGATGCTCGGGCACGCCGCCCCCGGGCTCGACCAGGCCGCTGGCGGCCTCGGGCAGCGAGAAGACGCTGTCGACCAGCTTCAGCACCGGCGCGGTGGAGCGGAAGGAGACGGTCAGGGCCGGTTCCTTCCACAGGCTTCCGGCATCGTGGACCCGCTGGCGGAAGCGCCCGCGCCACTGACGGAACGCCGCCGGATCGGCCCCCTGGAAGGAATAGATCGACTGCTTGTAGTCGCCGACCGCGAACAGGGTGCGCGGCGGCGCGTCCGCATCCTGCGTCCCCGCGCCGGCGAAGAATTCCGCCGTCAGGCCGCCCGCAATCGCCCATTGCTCGGGCGACGTGTCCTGCACCTCGTCCAGCAGCAGATGGTCGATGCCGCCATCGAGCTTGTACAGCACCCAGGCGGCGCCCGGATCCTTCAGCAATTCCAGGGTACGGTCGATCAGGTCGTCATAATCGACCAGGCCGCGCCCGCGCTTGCGTTCGCCGTATTGCTGCAGCACCGGCACCGCGACATCCAGCAGCGCCATGCTGACATGCAGTACGGCGATCGCGCGGCATTCCTCGTCCACCGCGATGATCCGCGCCGCCTCGGCCAGCAGCGCGTCGCCGATCGCGGGGTGGGCCTCGTCGAATTTCGCGTTCAGGCCGCCGCGGCGGCGCGGCTCGCCATCCTGCTTGACCAGCGCGCCGCGCCAGACGTTCCACTGCGCGGCGCGGTCCCCGGGTGGCAGCGACAGCCAATCCAGCATGGACTGCGCGGTGCGGCGCATGG
>NZ_JABXXP010000926.1 GCF_013376155.1 Nguyenibacter vanlangensis | reverse complement strand
GGCCTGACGCGCGGCATGCCGGCCTGCGACGCGCTGGCGCTGGCCATCGCCGCCGGTTCGGCCAGCGTGGAGATCTACGGCACCGCCCGGGCCCGGCGCGACAAGGTGGAGGCCCTGTTCCGGCAGATCAGGGAAAAGGCATAGATCTTGGAGAGAATCGATGACGGATCGTCCTTCCCTGCCCTTACCGGCGCCCCGCCTGTTCGCGCTGACCGGTACCGAGGCGCTGGGCCGGGACATCGCGCGGCATCTGGGCATCGCGCTGGGCCGGCATGAGGAACGCGATTTCGAGGACGGCGAGCACAAGGCCCGGGTGCTGGAAAGCGTGTGCGGCGCCGAACTGTATGTGCTGCACAGCCTGCATGGGATGGGCGTGGGCAGCGCCAATGACCGGCTGTGCCGGATGCTGTTCTTTATCGCCGCCTGCAAGGATGCCGGCGCCGCGCGCGTGACGGCGGTGACGCCCTATCTGTGCTATGCGCGCAAGGACCGGCGGACGAAACCGAACGATCCGGTCACGTCGCGCTATGTCGCGGCATTGTTCGAGGCCGCCGGCGCCGACCGGGTGATGGCGCTGGACGTGCATAACGAAGCCGCCTTTGAAAATGCGTTTCGCTGCCGGACCTTGGCCCTGACCGCGGCACCCTTGCAGGTTGCCGCGATCCTGGCCGTCACGGCCGATGAACGGCTGTGCGTCATATCGCCCGACCTGGGCGGGGGCAAGCGCGCCGAACGGCTGCGCGAGGCGCTGGAACGCGCGGCCGGACGGCCCGTCGGCCGCGCCTTCGCCGAAAAATACCGCAGCGCCGGGATCGTGTCGGGGGACCTGTTCGCCGGCGATGTCCGCGATGCGACCTGCATCATCGTCGACGACCTGGCCAGTACGGGGGGCACCCTGGTCCGGGCCGCCCGCGCCGCGCGCGAGAACGGGGC
>NZ_JABXXP010000925.1 GCF_013376155.1 Nguyenibacter vanlangensis | reverse complement strand
GGCCGGGGTTTCGAGGTCCTGGCCGCTCGGGCCGGCCTGCGGGTCACGGTCGGGAGCGACGAACCGATCACCGCCGCGCTGGCGCGGGCGGGCGTCCGGGTTCCGGTCAGTTGCGAACAGGGCATCTGCGGCACCTGCGTCGTCACGATGCTGGAGGGCGAGGCGGACCATCGCGACGCGTACCTCACCGACGACGAACGCACCGACCAGATCGTACTCTGCTGTTCACGCGCCCGTTCACCCCTGCTGGTGGTCGATCTGTGACCGGCGCGATGCTGCCACTCGCGGTATGGGAGATGCCTCATGACTGACGCCGCCCGGCACTGCGCCGAACGGATCCTGACTCGCATCGCGGCCTGCGAGGCCGGTATCCGCGCGTTTTCCGCCCACGACCCGGCCCTGCTGCGGCGCGAGGCGGCGCAGGCGCCGGACGGGCCATTGGCCGGCGTTGCCGTCGGCGCCAAGGACATCATCGGCACCGAGGATTATCCGACCGGCTACGGATCGGCCATCTATGACGGGTTCCACACCAGGGCGGACGCGACCTGCGTGGCGTTGCTGCGCGCGGCCGGGGCGGTGTGCGCCGGCAAAACGGTCACCACCGAGTTCGCTTTCTTCCGGCCCGGCCCCACGGTCAATCCGTTCGACCCGTCGCGCACGCCGGGCGGTTCGTCCAGCGGTTCGGCGGCGGCGGTCGCGACGGGGATGGTCGACATCGGCCTGGCGTCACAGACCGCGGCCTCGCTGACGCGTCCCGCCTCCTATTGCGGCATCGTGGGATTCAAGCCGTCTTACGGGCGTTATGCCCTGGCGGGGGTGAAGGCGTTGGCGCCCTCCTTCGATACGCTGGGCACGCTGACGCGCGACGTCGCGATGGCCGCGCGGGCGGATGCGGTGCTGAAAGGGCCGCTGCCGGGCACGCCAGCCACCATGCCG
>NZ_JABXXP010000924.1 GCF_013376155.1 Nguyenibacter vanlangensis | reverse complement strand
CCCGCCGCCTCGCACCAGAAGCCCGCATGCGGGCGCGCGGCCTCGTCCTCCAGCATCGGGCCCAGGACTGTAACCGGGTGCTGCCCGCGCGCGAACACCTCGCGGCAGGGCAGCGAGAAGGTCGGATTTTCCGGATGCGCGCCGGTCAGCGCCAGCAGCCCGTGTTCCGACAGCGCGTAGACCACGCGGCGGATATTGCCCCAATAGACGGCGCCCGCGCACATGCAGCACGGCTCGGCGCTGGTATAGAGCGTGCAATCCGCCATCGCCTCGGGCGAAAGGATCCGCGCCGCCTGGGACACGGCAAGCAGTTCGGCATGCTGCGTGGGGTCGCCGTCGGGCGGCAGCGCATTATTGATGGCGATGCTGACGACCCGCCCCTGGCCGTCGGCCACCAGGGCGGCGAACGGGTGCCGTCCCTGCGCCCGCGCATCGGCCGACAGGGCGATCGCCCGGCGCAGCAATGCCAGGTCGTGGGACGTCACCCCGTCGGACATCACCCCGTCGGACATCATCTGGGCGGGCGGGCCGTCATGCATCGTCTGCATCCTGAAACGTCGAAAAGGGGCGGAAACCGGGGGATGCGCGCAGGTCCGTCCGGCCGGGGGCGAGGCCCCGGCCGGACGGCGGCCAGCTCAGCTCAGGTCAGGTCCTGCGGAACCTTGCCGCCATTTTCGGCCAGCTTCTGCATGACCTGCCGGTGCAGCCAGATATTCATCGACGCCGTATCGTCGGTGTCGCCGGTATAATGCAGTTCCCCGGCCAGTTGCTTGCGCGCGGCCAGCGAACTGTCCAGCCCCAGCAGCTTCAGCAGGTCGACGATCGATTGCCGCCAGTTCAGCGGCTGCGGCGCCTTGGCGGCCATCTCGGTCAGGATGGCGGCGACGTCAACCGGTTGCGCGGGAGCAGGCTGCGCCGCCGCCGGCGCCGCGGGGGCG
>NZ_JABXXP010000923.1 GCF_013376155.1 Nguyenibacter vanlangensis | reverse complement strand
GGTCCCGACGGGCTCGCCGCGGCGCAGACGGCGGGCCGGCCGGACATGCCGGCCCCCATTCCCCAACGCACGGCCGGGGGCGTCGAACTGTGCTTTTGCGACGTGACGTTCGCATGGGATCCGGCACGCGGCGCCGTACTGCGCAATCTCAGCTTCGAGGTCCGGCCCGGCGAGACGCTGATTCTCGTCGGTCCGTCGGGATCGGGCAAGTCGACGATCATCGAAATGATCCTGGGCTTCATCGCGCCCGATCAGGGCAGGGTGCTGATCGGCGGGGCGGATATCGCCGGCCTGCCGCCCGCGGCTCTGTCCGGCCTGATCTCGTGGATCGGGCAAAGGCCGGTGCTGTTCGCCGGTACCTTGCGTGAGAACATTCTGTTCGCTCGGCCCGACGCCACGGAAGACGCCGTGATGGACGCGGTGCGCGCGGCCGCGATCGACCGGTTCATGCCGGGCCTGCCGGACGGGCTGGACACCAGGATCGGCGAGGGCGGGTTCGGCCTGTCGGGCGGGCAGGCCCAGCGCGTGGCCATCGCGCGAGCCTACCTCAAGAACGCGCCGCTTCTGCTGCTGGACGAACCCACCGCTCACCTGGACCCGGCGACCGAGGCCGACATCTTTGCCAGCCTGCGCGCGCTGGCCCAGGGACGGACCGTCATCCTGTCCACCCATTCGGCAGCCGCCCGCGCGCTGCCGGGGGCCTGCCTGGACCTGGGCGCGCGCCAGAACCCCGGACAGGACGCCACCATATCCGAGGAGCCCGCCCATGCCGGATAAGACGCGGGACAAGATACCGGACAACACGATGCCGGCTGTGCCCCGGCACGACCATGACGGGCTGGCCCCGGTCCTGCAGGTCCTGGCATTGTGGCGCGGCCGCGCGCCGCTGCTGCTCGCGGGGCTGTTCCTGTCCCTGCTGGCGCTGCTGTCCGGCCTGGT
>NZ_JABXXP010000922.1 GCF_013376155.1 Nguyenibacter vanlangensis | reverse complement strand
CCGCCACTGCGCCTGCGCCGTCGCGGCGGCGGCGATCGCATCGCGGGTATCCTGCGCGGTGCAGGCGGGGATGGTGCCGATCACGGCGCCCGTCGCGGGATTGTCGACGTTCAGCGTCTCGCCGTTCGACGACGCGCGCCAGGTCCCGCCGATCGCGGCGCGTTCGGAAAACAAGGCCGGATCGGCCAAGTCTAGCATCGTGTTCGTCATGCTTCGGTCTCCGGGAACTGGGTCGATTCGAGATGGCAGGCGATTTGCGCGCCGCCGGCCGTGCGGCGCACCGGCGGCGGCAGACGGTCGCACAGGCCGGGAATCCGGTCGGCGCAGCGGGGATGATAGCAGCAGAGGCCCGGGGGCAGCGACGGACCGGGCGCCAGGTCCTGCGCGGCACGCCGGGCCCGCGTATCCTCCAGCCAGCCGGGGCGCATGGACGGGACCGAATCCCGCAGCAGGCGCATATAGGGATGATGCGGACCAGCATCCAGCGATGCCGCCGGCCCGCATTCGACCACCCGTCCGGCATACAGCACGGCCACCCGGTCGCAGATCGCGCGCAGGGCGTGCAGGTCGTGGGTGATGAAGATGAAGGACAGGCCGAGATCACGCTGCAGACCGGCCATCAGATCCAGGATCGCCGCCGCCACCACCGTGTCCAGCGCGGCGGTGATTTCATCGCACAGCACGATTTGCGGCCCGGCGGCCAGGGCGCGGGCGAAATTGATCCGCTGCTTCTGCCCGCCCGACAGTTCCGACGGCAGACGCGCCGCCAGGGCGGGGGACAGACGTACCATCTCCAGCAATTCGGCCACCCGCCGGTCGGCGGCAGCCCCGCGCAGCCCGTCATAGAAGGCGACGACGCGCCCCAGCGTCGCACCGATGGTCCGGGCCGGGTTCAGCACGCCGTCGGCATTCTGCGCCACCATCTGCAGCCGGCGCCGTT
>NZ_JABXXP010000921.1 GCF_013376155.1 Nguyenibacter vanlangensis | reverse complement strand
CCGAGCTGGGGCGCGCCGGAGACCAGGCCCGTGGCGATGCCGGGTCCGAAGATGCCGAGGCCGAGCATGGCCAGCGCCGCGAGCACGACGGAGAGCGCCTGCTCGATGGTCGGCTGACCGCCGGCATAGGTCTGGGTGAACTGCGAGAAGAGGCCGGTGCCGATGCCGACGATGACGGCCAGCACCATCACCTTCACGCCGGAGGCGACGATGTTGCCGAGCACCTTCTCGGCCAGGAAGGCGGTCTTGTTGAAGAGCGCGAAGGGGATGAGGATGAAGCCGGCGAGCGTCGTCAGCTTGAACTCGATCAGCGTGACGAAGAGCTGCACCGCCAGGATGAAGAAGGCGATCAGCACCAGCAGCCAGGAAACCATCAGCACGGCGATCTGGACGAAGTTCGCGAAGAAGCTGACGAAGCCCATCATCTGGCTGGCGGCGTCGAGCAGCGGCTGACCGGCATCGAGGCCGACCTGTGCGAGGTGTCCCGGTTGCACGAAGGTCGCGGTGGAGATCGACGATCCGCCCGCCTTCAGGCCAAGACCCGCGAAGCTGTTGAAGACGATAGAGGAGAGATTGTTGAAGTTGGTGATAATGAAGGCGAAGAAGCCGATGTAGAGGGTCTTCTTCACCAGGCGCTGGAGAATGTCCTCGTCGGCACCCCAGGCCCAGAAGAGGCCGGCCAGGGTGATGTCGATGACGATCAGCGTCGAGGAAAGATACGTCACCTCGCCTTTGATCAGGCCGAAGCCGGAATCGATGTAGGTCGTGAAGGTGTTGAGGAAGGTGTCGATGACGCCGACGTTGTTCATCGCGCGTCTCCCGACGAAGGGGTGGCCGGCGCGACGGCGCCCATCGTCGTCGTGGGGGGCGGCGAAAGTGGCAGCGGCCGCGCCGGCCGGCCGAAGAAGCGCCGGCGGTTCTCCTCCCAGACCGTCATGCA
>NZ_JABXXP010000920.1 GCF_013376155.1 Nguyenibacter vanlangensis | reverse complement strand
ACGGCACGCGCCTGGTCTTCATCGGCCGCCGGGGCCGCATCGACTGCGCCGCCATCGCGGCGGACATGGATGGCTGCGTGCCGCCCGGGACCGCGGGAGAGGCATGACGGGGGAGAGACATGAAGATCTTCATTGCCACATTGGGGACTGAAACCAATACGTTCTCGCCGATCGTCACGGGGCGGGGTGCCTTCATGGGCGCGCGGGAATGGCACCGGACCGGGGGCAGCCTGGCCGCCGCGACGCCGGCCACCCTGCCGCTGCGGACCTGGCGGGAGATGGCGGCGGCCGAGGGGCACGAGGTCGTCGAGAGCATCTGCAGCTTCGCCCA
Source organism: Nguyenibacter vanlangensis (assembly GCF_013376155.1). GTDB lineage: Bacteria > Pseudomonadota > Alphaproteobacteria > Acetobacterales > Acetobacteraceae > Gluconacetobacter > Gluconacetobacter vanlangensis. The sequence goes on along the minus strand of NZ_JABXXP010000920.1, from coordinate 610 downwards.
GCCCGGGGGCCCTACGCCGGCATCGGTCTATGAAGAGCTGCGCGACCTGGTCGTCGGCGACCTGAAGGCGGCGCTGCCGGTCGATATCGTGCTGCTGTCGATGCATGGCGCGATGGTGGCCGTGGGATACGACGATTGCGAGGGCGACGTGCTGGCCCATGTGCGGGCGGCGGCCGGGCCGGATGCCGTGGTGGGCACGGTGCTGGACCTGCATTGCCACCTGACGGAGCCGATGCGCGAGCAGGCCGACCTGATCGTCACCTACAAGGAATATCCGCATGACGATATCCGGGAGCGTTCGGCCGAGCTGTACCGGCTGGCGGTGCGCACGGCGGCGGGGGTGATTCGGCCGGTCATGGCGTATCATGACTGCCGGATGCTGGGGATCTGGCGCACGCCGCACGGGCCGGTGCGCGCCTTCGTCGATCGCATGACGGCGCTGGAGGGCAAGGACGGCATCCTGTCGGTTTCGTTCGTCCATGGATTTCCCTGGGCCGACGTGCCGGATGTCGGGGCGAAGATGCTGGTGATCGCCGATGGGGACGCGGACCGGGCGGCGGCGCTGGCCCGGACGCTGGGCCGGGAGATCTGGGCCATGCGGGCGGCGAGC
>NZ_JABXXP010000919.1 GCF_013376155.1 Nguyenibacter vanlangensis | reverse complement strand
GAGCGCATCCTGGCCGGGTACAACCCGTTTCGCGGCCCGATCCGCGATGCCGCCGGCCGCCTGCGCGTGCCCGACGGCGCGGTGATGGACGACGACCGGATCTATCAATGGGACTGGCCGGTGGAAGGAGTCAGCGGCCTTGACTGACCCCGCCATGCCTCCCGACGCCCCGCCCCCCGTCGCGCCGGGCACGCCGCCGATCCTGCAACTGCAGGGGATCTGCAAATATTTCCCCGGCGTCATCGCCAACCAGGATGTCGATCTCGACGTCCGCCCCGGCGAGATCCATGCCCTGCTGGGCGAAAACGGCGCCGGCAAATCCACCCTGATGAACGTCGTCACCGGCATCTACCAGCCCGATGCCGGCGAAATCGTACTGGACGGCTACGGCCGGCGCTTCGCCGCACCGCAGGAGGCGATCCAGGCCGGCATCGGCATGGTACACCAGCATTTCAAGCTGGTCCCCGCCTTCACGGTCGCCGAAAACATCCATCTCGGCTGGCGCGACACCCCTGCCCGCGCCGGCGCCGCGATATTGGAATCGCGCACCCGCGCCCTGTCCGAGCGATTCGGCTTTCCCGTCCGCCCCGACGCCCGCGTCGCCGACCTCTCGGCGGGCGAGCAGCAGCGCGTCGAAATCCTGCGCGTGCTGTCCCGCCAGGCCCGGCTGCTGATCCTCGACGAACCCACGGCCGTGCTCACCCCGGCCGAAAGCCGCGAACTGTTCCGCGCGCTGCGCGCCTTCCGCGCCCAGGGCAACGCCGTGATCCTGATCAGCCACAAGCTCGACGAGGTCATGGACATCTCCGACCGCATCACCATCCTGCGCGCCGGACGCAATATCGGCACCTTCCGCACGCCGGACTGCACCCCCGCCTCCCTGGCTTCCACCATGGTCGGGCGCGCCATCACCCGCCGCGACATGCGCGCCCGCCCGCCGGGC
>NZ_JABXXP010000918.1 GCF_013376155.1 Nguyenibacter vanlangensis | reverse complement strand
CAGCACCCGCAGCCCGCCGGTGGCGAGCGTGACCACCGCCGAGACCAGGCCGCCGGTCATGAGCGCCTGCAGGCTTTCGGGACTGCCGCTGTCCGAGCCGGCCTTGAGGATTTCGGCCGCTGCGACGCCCTCGGGGTAGGGCAGGCTGCTGTGCGTCACCATCGCCCGGCGCAGCGGCACGGTGAACAGCACGCCGGTCATGCCGCCGGCCAGCGAGAGCAGCATGACCTGAAAATAGGGGAAATGCTGCCAATAGCCGATCAGCACCAGGCACGGGAACGAGATGAACACGCAGGACAGCGTGCCGGCCGCCGAGGCCTGGGTCTGGACCAGGTTGTTTTCCAGGATCGTGCCGCCGCCCAGCGCCCGCAGCACCGACATCGAGATCACGGCCGCCGGGATCGACGAGGCGACCGTCAGCCCGATCTTGAGCCCGAGATAGACGTTCGAGGCCGTGAAGACGACGGTGATGAGCGCGCCCAGGATCAGGCCCCGCATGGTCATTTCGCGCATGCGGGCCGATGCGGGAGCCGATGGGGGGGGCGGTGCGGGTGTGATGGCTGTCATGTCCGCTCCGCGATCAGAGCGGGTGGAAGGCGGGGGCGAGCAGGTGGGCGCGATTATAGTCGAGCTGCGCGCGGGTGAGCTGGAAGCCGACCTCGATATGGTAGCTGTCGACCGTGACGTGGTGCCCGATGGGCAGCGTGATCGGGACGATATGGGTGAAGATGTGCGTCTCGGTCACGTTGGGCGGGAAGGTGACGGTTTCGACGAACTGCTTCTTGCTCTTGATCTCGCCGTCCTGGACGACGGCGATGAAATAGGGAATGTCCACCGCGTGGCCGGTCGCGGGGCCCCGGCTGACGGTCAGGCCCAGGCTGATGTCGGTGACGATGTCACGGGTGTGCCGGCCGGCGGCGCGGCAACTGCCGCTGACGCGGGTCAG
>NZ_JABXXP010000917.1 GCF_013376155.1 Nguyenibacter vanlangensis | reverse complement strand
AGCGGCTGTTCGCGCGCGTCGCGGCATTTCGCGGCCGGCTGCGGGCGGCGGGGGTGCCGTTCATGGAGACCCCCAGCCACATCGTGCCGATTCCGGTGGGGGATGCGGATCGCTGCACCGAGATCAGCCGCCGCCTGCTGTCGGAATACGGGCTGTACGCCACGCCGATCAACTATCCCACCGTGCCGCGCGGCACCGAGCGGCTGCGCTTGACGCCGGGGCCGTTCCATACCGACGCGATGATGGACGACATGGTTGCGGCCCTGGCCAGGCTGCTGGGCGTGTCGGCCGACCGGCATACCGAGGCCGCGTAAGGGCCCCGCCCGCCGGTCCGGGGACCCGGACCGGCGGAGGGACCGTATGGGGCGTAGCGGTCAGCCGTGGCGGACCTTTGCGATTGCGGCCTTCAGGTCGTCCAGGTCGACCGCGCCGGGGATGACGTAGTGCGCGTCGAAGACGAAGGTGGGTGTGCCCTCGAGGTGGATCGCGTTGGCCAGCGTCATGTTGGCCCGCAAGGTGGCTGCGACGTCCGCGCCGTCCATGTCCCTGGCCAGCCGGTCGGCATCCAGCCCGGCCTGCGCCGCCAGGGCGCGGATGCGCGCCATGTCCGGCTTCTGGCTGTCGGTCATCAGGGCGTGCTGCATGCGGAAATAGGCGTCCTGCCCGCCCTGCAGGGCGGCGGCGGCGATGGCCTGGGCGGCCAGCAGGCTGGCCGGGCCCAGCACCGGCACCACTTTTTCGACGATCCGGACGTCGGGATCGTCATGCACCAGCCGGTCGAGGTCGGGCAGGACCTTGCGGCAATAGGGGCAGCGCGGGTCGTAGAATTCCACCATGATGGTGCGGCCGCGCGGATTGCCCAGGATGGCGTCGGTGGGGAGCGGATTGGTCAGCGCCGCGCGGTTGGCGGCCAGCGCGTCGCGGGTGGTGGCCTGTGCCTGGGCCTCG
>NZ_JABXXP010000916.1 GCF_013376155.1 Nguyenibacter vanlangensis | reverse complement strand
CGCAGGTCCGGCAGGCCGGACTGGCGCCGCCCCGTCAGGTCCCCGCCGCCGCGCAGGCGGAAATCCTCGTCCGCGATCAGGAACCCATCCTCGGTATCGCGCAGCAGCGACAGCCGCCGCCGCGCCGTCCGGCTCAGCGCATCGTCATGCAGCAGCAGGCAGAAGGACTCGTCCGCGCCGCGCCCCACCCGCCCGCGCAACTGATGCAGTTGCGCCAGCCCGAACCGCTCGGCATGCTCGATCACCATGACCGTGGCGGCGGGAATATCCACCCCGACCTCGATCACCGTCGTCGCCACCAGGATGCTGGTCTTCCCCGCGGCGAAATCGGCGATCGCCGCCTCGCGCACCGCGATATCCTGCCGCCCGTGCGCCAGCCCCACCCGGCCGGCGAAACGGTCCTCCAGCGCGGCGAAACGCGCCTCGGCCGCGGCGATGTCCACCGCCTCGCTCTCGCTGACCAGCGGACAGACCCAGAAGATCCGCGCCCCGCGCCCGATCGCCCGCGCGATCCCCGCCAGCACGTCGTCCAACTGCGCCATGGCATGCAGCGAGGTCCGCACCGGCTTGCGCCCCGCCGGCTTCTCGTTCAGCCGGCTGACCTGCATCTCCCCCCACTGGCTCAACAGCAGGGTGCGGGGGATCGGGGTCGCGGTCATGACCAGCACGTCGGTCCGGTCGCCCTTTTCCCCCAATTGCAGGCGCTGCTCCACGCCGAAGCGATGCTGCTCGTCGATCACCACCAGCGCCAGGTCGGCAAACGCCACCTTGTCCTGGAACAGCGCATGCGTCCCCACCACCAGCGGCGCACGGCCCGATTCCACGTCCTCCAGCACCATCCGCCGCGCGCGGCCCTTCACGCTGCCGCTCAGGAACGCCACCGGCACCGGGGCCAGCCGGCTGAACGTCGCCAGGTGCTGCCGCGCCAGGATCTCGGTCGGCGCCATCAG
>NZ_JABXXP010000915.1 GCF_013376155.1 Nguyenibacter vanlangensis | reverse complement strand
CCGGCTCAAGACCGGCACGCCGGCGCGGCTGGATCGCGCCACCATCGACTGGGACGCTCTGGCCGAGGATCGGGGCGACGCATGCCCCGAACCGTTCAGCCGCCTGACCGGCCGGATCGCCAACCCGCAGATCGCCTGCCGGATCACCGCCACCACGCCGCGGACCCATGGACTGATCCGCGACCATCTGCATCTCTCGGCCGTCTATGGGGGGGCGATCGCCGGACGCGGCCCGCGCTACTGCCCGTCGATCGAGGACAAGGTGGTCCGCTTCGCCGAACGCGACAGCCACCAGATCTTCCTCGAACCCGAGGCCCTGCCGGGCAATCCGGGCGGCGATCTGGTCTATCCCAACGGCATCTCCACCAGCCTGCCGGCCGATATCCAGGAACGGATGATCCATTCGATCCCCGGCCTGGAGCGCTGCACCATCGTCCGCCCGGGCTATGCCGTGGAATATGATTATGTCGATCCGCGCGCCCTGTCCCCGACCCTGGAACTGCTCGCGCTGCCCCGCCTGTTCCTGGCCGGCCAGATCAACGGCACCACGGGGTATGAGGAAGCCGGCGCCCAGGGCCTGCTGGCCGGCATCAACGCCGCCCGCCGCGCCGGTGGCGCCGACTGCGTCACCATCGATCGCGGCAGCGCCTATCTGGGGGTGATGATCGACGACCTGACGACCCAGGGCGTCTCCGAACCCTATCGCATGTTCACCTCGCGCGCCGAATACCGGCTCAGCCTGCGCGCCGACAATGCCGATCTGCGCCTGACCGGACGCGGCATCGGCTGGGGCTGTGTCGGTGCCGCCCGCGCCGCCCTGTTCCATTCCGATGCGGCCGCCATCGCCCAGGCCATGGACAGGGCGGGGCAGGAGAGCTACCTGCCCGACGCCCTGCACCAGGCCGGGATCGCCGTCTCGGCCGACGGCAGGCGGCGCAGCCTGCGCGACGTGC
>NZ_JABXXP010000914.1 GCF_013376155.1 Nguyenibacter vanlangensis | reverse complement strand
CTGGCCCTGCGCGACGCCGCGCTGGCCGACCGGGTCGCCGCGGTCCTGAACGCGATGAAGGACGACGGCACGCTCGCGCGGATCATGGCGCCCTATGGCGTCTCCCCGCTTCCCGGCAGGATCGAGGCGTCCGGCCCGGGCCGCCTCTCCGACCGCTTTTGAACGACAGGGTATCCGACATGCAGGTCTGGAACTGGCACGGGTTCTTCACCTATCTTACCAGCCCCTATATCTTTCGCGGCGCGCTGGTCACGTTGTGGATGACCTTCGCGGCAATGGTGTTCGGCTGTCTTCTCGGGCTGGCGCTGGCGGTCATGAAACGGTCGCGGCGGCGCGTGCTGTCGGTTCCGGCGCGGTTCTATGTCTGGCTGTTCCGCGGCACGCCGCTGCTGGTGCAGCTGGTCGTGATCTATGCCGGGCTTCCGAAACTGGATATCCGGCTCAGCGTCACGGCCTGCGCGGTGATCGGCCTCAGCCTCAACGAGGCCGCCTATCTGGCCGAAATCATCCGGGCCGGGCTGAACGCCGTGCCGCCGGGCCAGATCGCCGCCGCGCGCGCGCTGGGCATGGATGAATGGCAGATTTCCAGCCGCATCGCGTTCCCGCAGGCCTTTCGCCTGATTATTCCGCCGCTGGGCAATTCGGTGAACGGCCTTTTGAAGACGACCAGCGTGACTTCGGTCATCTCGATGGAAGAGCTGATGCAGCGCAGCCAGATCCTGGTACAGGACCAGTTCATGGTGCTCGAACTCTTCTCGGTCGCCGCGCTGTATTATCTTTTCATGACCACGGCGTGGGATTTCCTGCAGCGCCATATCGAGCGCCATGCCGAACGGCCATACCGCCGCCTGTCCGCGTCCGGTTCGGCCGACCTGCCGGACCTGGCCGCCGCCAGCCGGGACGCGCGGTGATGGGCGACGCAATCGCCTTCCGTTTCGAAGGGCGCACCCTGAT
>NZ_JABXXP010000913.1 GCF_013376155.1 Nguyenibacter vanlangensis | reverse complement strand
AGCGCGCGGTCGCTCAGCACCGGCACCGGCGCCGCGTCCTCGGCTCCCGTGGTGGCCAGCAGCATGGTCCGCTCGGCGGCCGCGTCGGGAAAGGTCAGCGGAATCTGCAGCATGAACCGGTCCAGTTGCGCTTCCGGCAGCGGATAGGTCCCTTCCTGTTCAATCGGGTTCTGGGTGGCCAGCACATGGAACGGGCTGGGCAGCGCGTGGTCGGTGCCGGCGATCGCCACCCGGTGCTCCTGCATCGCCTGCAGCAGCGCCGATTGCGTGCGCGGGCTGGCGCGGTTGATCTCGTCGGCCATCAGCAACTGGCAGAAGACCGGCCCGCGCACGAAGCGGAAGCTGCGATGCCCATGCTCGTCCTCGTCCAGGATCTCGCTGCCGGTGATGTCCGACGGCATCAGGTCGGGCGTGAACTGCACGCGCCGCGCATCCAGCCCCAGCACGATGCCCAGCGTGGTGACCAGCTTGGTCTTGCCCAGTCCCGGCGCGCCGACCAGCAGTGTGTGGCCCCCGGCCAGGATGCTGACCAGGGTCTGGTCGATCACCGCGCCCTGGCCATGGATGATCCGCCCGATCTCGGCCCGCGCGGCCCGCAGGCTGGCGCCCAGCCGGTCGGCCAGGGCAATGTCGCCGGCGATGCCGGTATCGATCCCGGGGGCCGCCGGGGGCGGGGCGCGCGTCTCATCCGGTGCGGTGGCATGGGGCAGGGCGTCCGATATCGTCATCTCTTCAATCTGACATGTCTGGGGGTTTCATCAAGGTTTCATCAAGCCGGGGGGGGTTCATCAAGCCGGTGATGATCCCTATATCGGGACGGATGGTTCAACGGGCGTGGGTAGAGGCAGTTGGCTGACGATCACGACATGGGCGCCGCCAGGGCGTCGGCTGGGCTGTTGACCAGTGCGTCGGCCGGCGCCGCGCTGCCTTGCCGGCCCACCGTGACGCCCCCAGT
>NZ_JABXXP010000912.1 GCF_013376155.1 Nguyenibacter vanlangensis | reverse complement strand
GACGGCCCTCCCGTCGGCCACCGGCCCGCCGAACCCGCCGCTGCGCCGCGCCGCCGCGCGCCGACGGTGCTGATCGTTGACGATTCGATTACCACACGGACTCTCCAGAAGACGATCCTCCAGACCCACGGCTATGATGTCCTGCTGGCGACCGACGGGGTCGAGGCCCTGTCGACCCTGCGCCGCTCGGCCCACGGGATCGACGTGATCGTGACGGACGTGGAGATGCCCCGCATGGATGGATTCGCGCTGCTGGACGCCGTCAGGGCCGACCCGCGCCTCTCCTCCATCCCCGTCGTGCTCATGACCTCGCGGAACGAGGAAACCGACATTCGCCGCGGGCTCGAAGGCGGCGCGCGCGCCTACCTCACCAAACAGGGCTTCGAACAGGGCGAATTGCTGGACACGATCCGGGGGGTGCTGTGAACCACCTCCTCGTTGCGCCGCCCCGGGTCCGCGTGCTGGTGGTCGAGGACTCCGCCGTCATCCGCCAGGTCATGGTCCGGCTGGTCCGCGGCGACCCGCGCCTGGAACTGATCGAAGCCGTCGAAACGGCCGAGGAGGCGCTGCGCCTGGTCCCCCGCCTGCGGCCCGACGTGATCTCGATGGATGTGCGCCTGCCCGGCATGGACGGTCTCGCGGCGACCCGGCGCATCATGGCGGAGTGCCCCACGCCGATCGTCATCGTCTGCGACGCCTCGACCGACCCGGCCCTGCGCATCTCGATGGACGCCCTGCGCTCGGGCGCGCTGTCGGTGGTCGAGAAGCCGGCCGGCTGGCCGTCCGGCGCATCCAGCACCGCGATCGCGACGCAATTGTACATCATGAGCCAGGTGCCCGTGATCCGCCGCCGCGTGATCCCGGAAACGACGGCCCCCGAGACGATGACACCCGGGACGATGCCTCCAGAGGCCGCGATCCGGCACGAGGCCGCCCGTCCCGCCCTGCTCCCCGT
>NZ_JABXXP010000911.1 GCF_013376155.1 Nguyenibacter vanlangensis | reverse complement strand
CTATCCAGCATGATCTGCAGCCAGTCCCCCGGGCCGATCCCCGCCGCCGACTGCACCACGATCACGCGCGCCCCGGCCTGCGCCGGCGCCGCGATGGTGGTGCCCACCATCATGAAGCGGTTCTCCTGCCGCGGCCGCGCCAGATCCACCGTCTGGTCGTCGGCGATCCCCACCGCGAAATCCTGCGGCTGCTGCGGCTCCCACCTTGCGCGGTCCACCACCGCCTGGCCGGTCTGCCCGCCCGGAATGGTCCGCGTCTTCGACCGCCGCACCTTGAAGCCCGACAGGTCGTCCAGCACATAATGATCGCCGGGATTGTAATACCAGGGCTCGCTCACCCCATCCTCCCGTCAGAATTGTGGAACACCCTTGATCATCTCGAGATCGAGCGTGAACGTGGCATTCGCCGCCGCCCCGATCGTGCTCAACAGGATCGACCCCGTCGCCCCCGCCGCCCGCGGATTGGGAATGCCCTGGAAACGCCGGAAATCGAGGTGCCCGAACCCCGACAGCGTCACCAAGTCCACCGGCTCGGTCCCGTCCCATTGCAGCCGCACCGCCATGTCATGAACGTCATAGACGATACGGACCAGTTTCAGATGCACGCCCGGCACCTGCCCCCGCACGGCAAAGGCCGGGCTCTGCGCGTCGACGATCTTCACCGCGCTCAGCCCCGTCCCGTCGCTGACATCCGTCAGCCGCACGATCAGGTTGCGCGGACCGTTCGCGATTACCTGCGTGGTCGTTACGTCGGCCATCGTCCGTCCCCCGCTGCCCGCGCCTACGCCGCGCCGGGCGTGATGCAGACGATGGCATAGGTTTCGCCCGATGCCGGCGTGACCGGCGCCGCCGTCACGTTGGCGAACGTCACCCCCACGCTGCCCGCGCCCGCCACCCGCATGCCGACGATCCCCAGCCCCGCCTGGACGCCGGGCTTGTTGACCGCCAGCACGACGTC
>NZ_JABXXP010000910.1 GCF_013376155.1 Nguyenibacter vanlangensis | reverse complement strand
GAACAGGTCCACGCCGATGACGGCGCGTGGACGCAGCCGGCCGGCCGCGCGGATGTCGGCGATGCGGGCGCGCAGGCTGTCGGGGTCGATCTGGAAGGTCCGGGGATCGACATCGACGAAGACCGGCGTCGCGCCCAGCAGCAGCGGGACCTCGGCCGTCGCGGTATAGGTGAAGGCCGGCAGGAAGACGGCGTCGCCCGAGCCGATGCCTTCGGCCATCATCACGATCTGGATCGCGTCGGTGCCCGACGAGACGCCCACGCATTCGGCGGCGCCGGAATAGGCGGCCAGCGCCCGTTCCAGTTCCGCGACCTCGGGGCCCATGACGAAGCGGCAATGGGCCATCACCGCGTCCACGCGCCGCCTGACGGCGTCGCCCAGCCGCGCCTGCTGGGCCGGCAGGTCGAGGAACGCGATGGGGGCCGAATCGGGGACGGGCCGGTCGAGCTTGGGCCGGTCGGGTGCGGGATGCTGGGCTGTCATGTCGGCATGGTCCTTTCGGCATCGGTCGCGTCGGCGCCGGTTATGTCGGCATCGATTGTGCCGACATCGGTTGAGTGGGGGCGCGTTTCGCGCACCGTGCCCGTCGCGTTATGGACGAATTCGGGGACGAGTCCGGCGATCAGGGCCAGCACGGCCGGCACGTCGTCGTCATGGCAGGCGGCTTCCAGCCGGTCGATCGTCCGCCCGACCTGGTCGCGGTCGACCATGCGCGGGGTGGCCATCCGCAGGCCCGGATGCTCGGTGGGGGCCGGGGCCTCGCGCCCGTGGAACAGTTCCTCGAACAATTTTTCGCCGGGGCGCAGGCCGGTGAAGCGGATCGGCACGTCCCGGTCGGGCCGCAGGCCGGCCAGGCGGATCATCTGCCGTGCGAGATCGACGATCTTGACCGGCTTGCCCATGTCCAGCACGAAGATGCCGCCGCCGCGCAGCAGGGCGTCGGTGCCGCTGCCGGCCCG
>NZ_JABXXP010000909.1 GCF_013376155.1 Nguyenibacter vanlangensis | reverse complement strand
TGGGGCGTGGCACTGCCGCCCGGCGCCAAGCGGCGCCGCCGGCTGGATTTGATCCGCGCGCGGGGCGTGCTGTTCATCCACGTGCCGAAGAATGCCGGCACGTCGGTGTCGGTCGCGCTCTATGGCCGCGAATTGCGGCACGAGACGATACGCGCCTACCTGAATGCCGCGCCGGACCTGGCGGCCACGCTACCCAGCTTCGCCATCCTGCGCGATCCCGTGGACCGCTTCGTCTCGGCGTACGAGTTCGCGCGGCGCGGCGGCGCGCACCGGCAGGTCGCGGCCCCCTTCCGGGCGCGCTATATGGGGTTCCGCACGCTGGACGACGCGCTGGACCATGTCGAACGGGCGCGCAGCCCCTATGGGGTGGATCATGTTTTCCGCCCGCAATCCTGGTACGTCACCGACCGGTCGGGACGGGTGGCGGTCGATCACCTGATCCCGCTGCCGGCCCTGGCCCATGCCGGCCGGATCGTTCCGGCGCTGAAAGACGTGCGCTTTCCCCATCTGAACGGGGGCGCGGCAACCCGCCTGGTCCCCAGCGCCGCGCAACGCGCCCGGATCCATGCGCTCTATCGCGCCGATTTCGACCTCATGGCCCATGGGACGATATCGGGGGGGACGATATCGGGGGCGACATCGGTCGGGGCATCGGCGCCGTAGCCGCCTCCCCGCGCCGTTCGCCCAGCGACCACGCCGCGCGACAGCCCAGCATGACGGCCACCGACACCAGCGCCAGGACCACCCCGCCCCACAACCCGACCACACCCAGCCCGCAGCGGAATGCCAGGAACCATCCGGCGGGGAATCCCACGCCCCAATAGCCCAGGATCGCCAGGACCATCGGCACCAGCGCATCGCCCCGTCCGCGCAGCACGCCGCCCAGCACCGCCTGCGCCCCGTCCGCGACCTGCATGATCGCGGCCAGGACCAGCGCCCCCATGGCGACGCGCACTCTGTCC
>NZ_JABXXP010000908.1 GCF_013376155.1 Nguyenibacter vanlangensis | reverse complement strand
GGGCACGGTCGGCCAGGGCGGCGCGCAGAGCGTCCATGCCGGTACCCTGGCGGACGCTGACGGCCAGGGCGCCCTCGGGGGATTGGTGCGGAGCATGTTCGGCGAGGTCGATCTTGTTGCGCACCAGGAGGGCGCCGGGCGGGAGGTCCGACGGAGGCGCCGTGCCGTCGGTCACGGCGATCACGCAATCGGCCTGTTTCACGTGAAACAAGGCGCGGCGGACGCCCTCGGCCTCGATTTCGTCTTCGGTCTCGCGCAGACCGGCGGTGTCGATCAGGGTGACGGGCACGTCGCCCAGCACCACGCGGATTTCGATCGCATCGCGGGTGGTGCCGGCGATCGAGGAGACGATCGCGGCGTCGCGTTCGGCCAGCGCGTTCAGCAGGCTGGATTTGCCGACATTGGGCGGGCCGACGATGGTGAAGACCAGGCCGCGCCGCAGTTTCTCGCCCCGGCCGGCATCGTCCAGATGCGCCCGCATCGCGTCGCGCAAGGCGGCCAGTTCGGCCAGCAGGGCGGATTCGACTTCGGGGGGCAGGTCTTCGTCGGGGAAGTCGATCAGGGCTTCCTGATGGGCCAGCGCGGTGCGCAGGCGGTCGGCCCAGCCTTCATAGAGACGGCTGAGCGTGCCGTCGGCCTGGCCCAGGGCCTGGCGGCGCTGGGCCTCGGTTTCCGCGTCGATCAGGTCGGCGATGCCTTCGGCCTCGATCAGGTCGAGGCGGCCGTTGGTGAAGGCGCGGCGGGTGAATTCGCCCGGTTCGGCCGGACGGGCGCCCAGCGCCACCAGCGCGTCGGCGACCCCGGCGATGACCGCCGGGCCGGCGTGCAGATGGAGTTCGGCGCTGTCCTCGCCGGTATAGGAGCGCGGGGCGGGAAACCACAGGACGAGGGCGCGGTCCAGCAGGACCGGTTCGGCACCTGCCGCACGGCGCCACAGCCCGCGCAGCGATGCCTGGCGCGGTG
>NZ_JABXXP010000907.1 GCF_013376155.1 Nguyenibacter vanlangensis | reverse complement strand
CGCCAGTCCTCGATGACCGAGCGGGCGTGGGTAAGGTTGCGGAACAGATGCTCGTTGAGGCATTCGTCGCGGAACCGGCCGTTGAAGCTCTCGACAAACCCGTTCTGCTGCGGCTTGCCCGGTGCGATATAGTGCCACAGCACCGACCGCTTTTCCTGCCAGGCCAGGATCACGTTCGAGGTCATCTCGGTGCCGTTGTCACTGACGATCATCAGTGGCCAGCCGCGATGTTCCCCGATCCGGTCGAGTTCGCGGCCGAGCCGTTCGCCTGACAACGACGTATCCGCCACCAGCGCCAGGCATTCGCGCGTGTAGTCGTCCACCACTGTCAGCACGCGGAACCGCCGTCCGCTGTTCAGCGCGTCCGACACGAAATCCAGGCTCCAGCGCTGGTTTGGCCCATCGGGCAGCATCATCGGCGAGCGCGTGCCCATCGCCCGTTTCCGGCCACCACGCTTGCGGACCGACAAGCCTTCCTCGCGATACAGCCGGAACAGCTTCTTGTGGTTCATCGCCATCCCCTCCCGCTCGAGCAGGATATGCAGCCGCCGATAGCCAAACCGGCGGCGCTCCGCGGCCAGTTCGCGCAGGCGCACCCGTGCAGCCTCTTCGGCCGGACGGCGTGACGCATACCGCCAGGTCTTCGGATCGATGCCGATTCGGCAGGCCCGCCGCTGCGAATAGTCTTTCTCCCGGATCGCCCAGGTCACGGCCTCTCGCCGCAAACCGGGCGTCACGAGTTTTTTGCCAGCAGTTCCTTCAGCGTCGAGACGTCCATCACGCTCTCCGCCAGGAGCCGCTTCAGCTTCGCGTTCTCTTCTTCAAGAGCCTTGAGCCGCCGCGCTTCCAACACCTCCAGCCCACCGTATTTCGATCGCCAGGTGTAGAACGTCGCATCGCTGATCCCGTGCCTGCGGCACAGATCCGCAGCCGTGGCACCCGCCTGATGCTCCTTCAGGATCCCGA
>NZ_JABXXP010000906.1 GCF_013376155.1 Nguyenibacter vanlangensis | reverse complement strand
CGGCGAGGCCGGCGGCCTGTCGGGCCGGCCGCTGCGTCCGCTGGCCGATGAAATCTTCCGGCAAGTCGCCCAGATCGCGGCGGGGCGCCTGGCGCTGGTCGCGTGCGGCGGCATCGAAACGGGCGCCGACATTCTCGACCGCGTCCGTGCGGGGGCCGATTTGGTGCAGCTCTACAGCGCCTTCGCCTATGACGGCCCCGGCATCGTACCCCGGCTGAAGCGCGAATTGCTGCGCGCACTGCATGCCGAAGGATTCGAAACCCTTGCCGACGCGAAAGGTATGGCATGATGCTGGGTCTGGAGAGTTTCGCCCCACTGGCGACGCGTTATGACGGGTTCATCGTCGATCTCTGGGGCGTCGTTCATGACGGCATTCGCCCCTATCCCGGCGCCAGGGACTGCCTGGCGCGCCTGCGCGACCAGGGGGGGCGGGTCGTGCTGCTCTCCAACGCCCCGCGCCGGGTCGACGTGGTCCGCGACCAGTTGGCCCGGATGGGCGTGACCCCGGACCTGTATCACGGCATCATGACCAGCGGCGAATATACCAGAAGCCTGATGGCCGCCTGGACCGATCCCTGGTTCGCCGGACTGGGCCGCCGCATGCTGCATCTGGGCGCGCCCAAGGATCATAACCTGTTCGAAGGGCTGGACCTGGTCCAGGTCGACGATCCCGAGGACGCCGATTTCATCCTGAATACCGGTCCCGACCAGGATCGGGGCGAGGGCGCGCATGAACCCTATCTGCCCCTGCTGGCCCGTTGCGCCGCGCGCAAGCTGAAGATGATCTGCGCCAATCCGGACATGGAGGTCATGCGCGGCGGGCAGCGCCTGATCTGCGCCGGCCTGCTGGCCAGCCTGTACGCGCAGCAGGACTGCCCGGTCCGCTGGATCGGCAAGCCTTACCCCGAGGTCTATGGCCCGGTGATGGACATGCTGGACATGCCGCGCGCGCGGGTGCTGGCGGTCGG
>NZ_JABXXP010000905.1 GCF_013376155.1 Nguyenibacter vanlangensis | reverse complement strand
CCAAGCCGCCGGCCGCGGCGCCGGCGGCGCCCGCCAATCCGAACCCGGTCGTCGCCAGCGTGAACGGCCAGGATATCCACCTGGACGACGTGCGCCAGGCGGCGGCCACCATGCCGGCCCAACTGCGCCAGCTTCCGCCGAACATGATCTTCCCGATGCTGCTGAACCAGTTGATCGACCAGAAGGCGATCCAGGCGGCGGCAACCCGATCGGGCCTGCAGAACCAGCCCGAGGTTCAGCAGCAGATGAACGCGGCGGCGGCCAACGCGCTGCAGAACGCCTATCTGTCGCAGCAGGTCACGCCCGGCCTGACCGATGCCGCGATCCAGGCTTATTACACGCAGAATTACGCGAACAAGAAGCCCGAGCCCGAGATCCATGCGCGCCATATCCTGGTGGCGACCGAGGCCCAGGCGCAGGATATCATCAAGCAATTGAAGGGCGGGGCCGATTTCGGCGCGCTGGCGGCCAAGCTGTCGACCGACAAGGCGTCGGCCAAGCAGAATGGCGGCGACCTGGGCTGGTTCAAGAAGGGCGACATGCTGCCGGCCTTCTCGGACGCCGCGTTCGCGATGAAGCCGCACAGCTTCAGCCAGGTCCCTGTCCATACACAATATGGCTGGCATGTCATCCAAGTGCTGGACACGCGCACCGCCTCCGTGCCCAAACTGGCCGACGTGCGGGATGAAATCCGCCAGAAGCTGATCCAGCAGGGTGTCCGCGATGCGGTCGAGAAGGCCGTGGCGGCGGTGAAGGTCGTCCGTTACGACCCCACCGGCAAGCCGATCCCGGCCACGCCGGCGGCGCCCGCGACGAAGTAAGACGACGCAAGCCGGGCGGGCGGCCCGGTGGTTTTCCATCCGCCCACAGCCGCCCGCCCCAGCCGGGGCGGGCCGGCAGGATCGCCCCGAAGCCGCGCAGAAAGAAGACCGGACCGATGGCTCAATCCCTTCCCCATTCTCCATTAGC
>NZ_JABXXP010000904.1 GCF_013376155.1 Nguyenibacter vanlangensis | reverse complement strand
ACACGCGCAAGGCGCTGCGTCGCCTGGTGCGGCAGGGGATGCTGGACCGCGGCACGGGGCGTATGCTGGAAGAGGCCGACCGGGCCTGGCGCAGCGTGCAGAGCATGCTGCGAATCCTGTTCGGCACCGCCCTGCCCGCCGATCCGGCGGCCGCCATGCCCGCCGCGACCCGCGAGATCCTGCTGCGCGAGATGGGGGCGACAACGATCGCGGAGGCGTTGCAGCAGATGGAGGCGCGCGCGGACGCGGTGCGGGCGGCCTTCACCCGCCTGGTCGGTCCGGTCGGGGAGTGACGCGTTTTTTCATGAGGAGAATGGCAATGGCGGACGGCGAGACACCAATTTTTCCAGCCCCAATTTTTCCAGCCCTGGGCGCAATGGCGCCGGATTTCGACATGCCGGCCAGCCGCGGGCGGCAGGTCAGCCTGGCATCGATGCGGGGTCGGCCCTTTATCCTGTATTTCTACCCCAAGGCGAACACGCCGGGCTGCACGACCGAAGCCTGCGGCTTTCAGGAGGCGCTGGCGGCGCTGGGGGGGACGGGGATTCCGGTCATCGGCGTGTCGCGCGATCCGATGAAGGCGATCGAATCCTTTGCCGACAAGCAGGGGCTGGACTTTCCGCTGGCGTCGGACGTGACCGGCGCGGTGACCGAATCCTATGGCGTGTGGGGCGAGAAGAGGCTGTACGGCCGGACATATATGGGGATCGAGCGCGCGACCTTCCTGATCGACGCGGAAGGCAGGCTGGTGCGGGCCTGGCGCAACGTCAAGGTGCCCGGCCACGTCGCCGAGGTGATGCAGGCCGCCCGAGCGGCGGCCTGAACATCTTTCCCCTGAGCGCCTTCCCGGGAACCTTCCCGGGAAGGCCCTTGCGATCAATAGGCCGGATAGGCGTAGCCGTAGGCCGGCGGCGCGTAGACCGTGACGGGCGGCGGGGGCGGAGGCGGCGCGACATAGACCGGCGGCGGC
>NZ_JABXXP010000903.1 GCF_013376155.1 Nguyenibacter vanlangensis | reverse complement strand
CCGCTGGAGGCGGCGCGGCGAACGACAGGCGGGCGGGCAGAAGACGGGCGGGCGTGAACGCCCGTGGGCGGTCAGGACCGTTTGCGCCGCTTTCCCTTTCCGCTTTCGTCCCCGCTGGTTTCCTCCAGGCTGGCCCGCAGCGCGTCCATGATGCTGACGACCTGGCCGCCGGGTGCGGGCGCCGCGCCGGCTTTTGCCCGCTTGCGGCCGCGATGCCTGGCCGCGATCATCTCCAGCAGTTTCTCGCGCACCGGGTCGTCCAGCATGTCCGGGTCCCAAGGGCGGCTCTGCCGGTCGATCAGTTTCTGCAGCAGGCCCATTTCCGCGCGCCCGTATCCGTCCTCGGCCGGGGCGAAATAATCGGCGGCGTCCCGGACCTCGTTCCCGTAATGCAGCGTCCACAGGACCATCCCCCGGTCCCTGGGCTCCAGCAGGACGGCGCGTTCGCGCCGGTACAGGACCAGGCGGGAGATCCCGACCATGTTGCCGGCCGCCATGGCCGCCCGGATGACTGCGAAGGCTTCCGCCCCGACCGGATCGTCGGGCAGCAGGAAATGCGGCGTGTCGTACCAGACCAGGCCGACCTGCCCGGCCGGCACGAACTGCGTGACGTCGATCGTATGGGTGCTGTCCAGCGCCACCGCGTCCAGTTCGGCGTCCTCGAGCAGGACGTAGGATTCCTCGTCGCGCGGATAGCCCAGCACCTGGTCATCATCGGCCACCGGCCGGCCGTCCAGGGCGTCGACATAGCGGCTGAGCACCCGGTGGCCGGTCCGGCGATTGAGCGTGTGGAAATGCAGCGCGCCGCTGTCGCGCCGCACCGGCATCATCGCCACCGGGCAGGTGACCAGGGACAGTTTGAGATAGCCGGACCAGAATGCGCGTGCCGCCATGGTGCCCCCCTGGCATGCCCCCCCGCCTGCCCCTTCGCCGACAGGCTGCGAACGCCGGCGCCGCGCCCCGGTTGCCC
>NZ_JABXXP010000902.1 GCF_013376155.1 Nguyenibacter vanlangensis | reverse complement strand
CCGGCGACCTGGCGCTGGCCCAGGGCGGGCACAGCGTGGTGATCGCGGGCGGGCTTGGCCTGCGCCTGGCGGACCATCTGCCCCGCTCTGGATTCGCCGAGCGATTCGTCGCCAAGGGACGGTTCGAGGCCATGATGTCCGACATGCCCGTCCGGCTGATCACCCACCCGCAGCCCGGCCTGTTCGGCGCCGCCGCGGCATTTGCTGAACGCTTCACCTGATAAACGGACTTTCGGGCGGATTTCGGGGCGTTCGTCCCGGCCCATCGGCCGGGCCGGACGATTACCGGTTGCATTCACGTTTTCGCGAATATCGGCGGCACTGGACATGCGCGCGTCCGGTGCCGTTTCCGATCGGAATCACGAAAAGAACGCCGCGAAAAGGAAAGCCACGAAAAGAAAGATTGAGGCGCCGGCGGGTCATGTCTGGAGGTCCGGGCGGGAATCGAACCCACATTCGCGGATTTGCAGTCCGCTGCATCACCATTCTGCCACCGGACCCGACCGGGCGCGTTGGCTATATCCACTCTCTGACCCGCGCGGTCAAGTCGTTGTGTGCGCAGGGCATGCTAGGCAGTTCGGCCCCAAGGACATAAAACAGGACGACATGAATCAGGCGGACATAAAATTGTGTGGCCGGGAACTCTTTGTGAAGGGAGCATCATGAACCAGTCCGCGCTTGGAGCCACCGCACTCGATTATGATGCCGCGCGGCAGCGGATGGTGGACGCGCAGATCCGCCCGGTGCAGATCAACGATCCCCGGGTCATCGCCGCGATGCGCGCCCTGCCGCGCGAACGCTGCGTGCCCCCGGCCCTGAAACCTTTCGCCTATGCCGATCAGAGCCTGGAGCTGGGCAATGGCCGCGTGCTGACCGAGCCGCGCATCATCGGGCGCATGGTCCAGATCGCACAGCCCGAATCCGGCCGGCGCGCGCTGGTGGTGGCCGCCGGCACCGGCTACGCCGCCGCCCTGCTGGCGCGCCTG
>NZ_JABXXP010000901.1 GCF_013376155.1 Nguyenibacter vanlangensis | reverse complement strand
GGTAGGACGCTGGGGGATGGGCGGCGCGCCGCAGCTACCGGGTGCAGCCGATCACCCCGCAGGCCCTGGCCGCCCAGCAGCGGATCGCCGATTTCTTCACCGCCCAGGGAGTGGTCGCCCCCGTCCCGATGTGGCGCGCATGCCGGTCCGGCACCCGGCGCCGGCATAGCCCCGCAGACCGCCCGGACAATTCGGTAAAATTCATCAGATACATTAATATTACCAATATAATGATCGATTAATATATAATAAATGTAAAAATTAAATTTGTCTTCACATCATCGTCATGCGTGACTTCTTGTGATTCCGGCTGCCGCAACCCGTCGCCGGCCTTTCCGATCGCAAGAAAGTACCTTGATGACCGAACCGAAACGCACCTTTGCGCTTGGCGCCTATCTGACCGGGTCGGCCACCAACGGCGATGCCTGGCGGGCGCCGGGCGAGGATGTGGACGCCGACATCACGTTCGCGCGCTATCGCGATTACGTCGATCTGCTGGAACAGGGGCGCTTCGATTCCATTTTCCTGTACGACAACGTGCTGCCGGTACCAGACCCGGCGGCGGTGGCCGACACGCCGGCGCTGCCGCGCTGGGACACCTTTACCCTGCTGGCGGCGCTGGCGGTCACGTCGCGCCATATCGGCCTGATCGGCACCGCCAGCACCAGCTTCAACGAACCGTACAACATCGCCCGCCGCGTCGCCTCGCTGGACCGGCTCAGCGGCGGACGGGCGGGCTGGAATGTCGTGACCGCCACCGGCGGGGGCGAGAATTTCAACCTGCCGCGCCATCCGGACCATGCCGACCGCTACGAACGCGCCCATGAATTCGTCGATGTCGTCACCGGACTGTGGGACAGCATCGCCCCCGGCGCCCTGCTGCGCGACAAGCGGAGCGGCCGTTGGCTGGACCCGGCGCTGGTGCGGCCGCTGAATCACAAGGGGCGTTTCTTCAGCGTCGCCGGCCCGCTGAACGCGCCGCCGCC
>NZ_JABXXP010000900.1 GCF_013376155.1 Nguyenibacter vanlangensis | reverse complement strand
CCCTGCTCGGCGTCGCCCAGGGCAGCGACGCGCCGCCCTTCACCGTCATCATGCGCTGGAACGGCGCCCCCGCCGGTACCGCCGCCGGCACCGCGCCCTTGGCCTTCGTCGGCAAGGGCGTGACCTTCGATTCCGGCGGCATCTCGATCAAGCCCGCCGCGGGGATGGAGGAAATGAAGACCGACATGGCCGGCGCCGCCGCCGTGGTCGGGCTGATGGCCGCCCTGGCGGGGCGCAAGGCGCCGGTCGACGTCGTCGGCGCCGTCGGGCTGGTCGAGAACATGCTGTCCGGCAACGCCCAGCGCCCCGGCGACGTGGTGCGCACCTGCTCCGGCCAGACGGTCGAGGTCATCAATACCGACGCCGAGGGCCGCCTCGTGCTGGCCGACGTGCTGTGGTACGTCCAGGACCGTTTCAAGCCCCGCCTGATGGTCGACCTCGCCACCCTGACCGGCGCGATCGTCGTCAGCCTCGGGCACGAACGCGCGGGCCTGTTCTCGAACGACGACGACCTGGCCCGGCAGCTCTTCGCGGCGGGCGAGGAAACGGGCGAGAAACTGTGGCGCATGCCCATCTCCGAACCCTACCGGGACGAGCTGCGCTCCGAGGTCGCGGATTTCAAGAATGTCGGCGGCCGCCCCGCCGGATCGATCACCGCCGCCAAGTTCCTCGAACATTTCGTCAATAACGTGCCCTGGGCGCATCTGGACATCGCCGGCACCGCCTGGGCCAAGAAGGCGGCGCCCTGCACCCCCAAGGGGGCGACCGGCTTCGGCGTCCGCCTGCTCGACCGCTTCATCCGCGACCATCATCCGGACTGACGGAAAAGGGGGGCGTCCGATGGCGGAAATCGGTTTCTACCACCTCACGCGCACGACGCCCGAACAGGCGCTGCCGGCCCTGCTGGGCCGCACGCTCGAGTCCGGCCGCCGCGCCGTGCTGCGCTGCCGCGACGAGGCGCGCGTCCGCGCGCTGGACGACGCCCTGTGGC
>NZ_JABXXP010000899.1 GCF_013376155.1 Nguyenibacter vanlangensis | reverse complement strand
GGGTCCCTCCTATCACATGCCGTCCGCCGCCACCGGCCGCGTCCAGGGGCCGCCGGGGCGAAGCTGGCTGATCGATGCCGACGTGCCCACCCTCTATTACGCGCCCGACGGGGCGCTGGCCGGCGTGCATGCCCATGTCGAGGATAACGGCATCCGCGTCACGCGGCTGCGCTTCTCGATGGCCGGCCCGTCCCCCGCCACCGCCATCCTCACCCCGCAGCCCGACGGGCGGCATCTCCGGGCCAGCGTCCAGGACCTGGGGCTGATGCTGCAAAAGCTGGGCGTGACGCAGCAATTCTCCGGCGGCGCGACGGTGCTGCAGGGCGTGTTCGACGACCGCCAGTCCGCGGCGCCCTTCGCCGGCAGCCTGACCATCGGTCCGATCATGCTGCACGACGCGCCACGCCCGGTCCGGCTGGCCAACAACGCCTCGATCTATGGCTGGATGCAGGCGCCGCGCGGGCAGGGGTTCGAAATCCGCCGCGTCCTGCTGCCCCTGACCTTTCGTGACGGCACGCTCGCGATCCATGACGGGCAGGCCGGCAACGCCTCGCTGGGGGTGACGGTCGGCGGCACGATCGATCTCGACCGCGCGCGGCTGAACCTGAAGGGCACCATCGTGCCGGCCTTCGCGGTGAACGCGCTGCCCGGCCACATGCCCGGCGTCGGACGGCTGATGAGCCCCGAGAAAGGCGGCGGCCTGCTGGCCGCGACCTTCTCGGTCGGCGGCGCGCTGGACCGGCCGGACTTGCATGTCAACCCGTTCTCGATCTTCCTGCCGGGCGTGATGCGCCGCCTGGTCCAGTAGAGCATCGCCCGGACGGATCGGGGCAGGGAAGGGAGGATAGACGATCATGTCCGACGGATGGGAAGGCGGCCTGCTGGCGCTGGGCCTCGCGGTCCTGCTGCTGCTGGCGATCCTGCTGGCCCTGCTGCTGCGCCGCCGCGTCCGCCCGGAAGAAGGCGGGCGCGGCGGCGAGGGCGACCTGCT
>NZ_JABXXP010000898.1 GCF_013376155.1 Nguyenibacter vanlangensis | reverse complement strand
GGGTCTTGAGCCCGCAATCGGGGTTGACCCAGAGCCGGTCGGGGTCGATCCGGCCGGCGGCGGCGCGCAGCAGGTCGAGCATCTCGCCGGCGGCGGGGGCGCGGGGCGAGTGGATGTCGTAGACGCCCGGGCCGATTTCCGCCGGGTAGCGGCGCCCGGTGAAAGCGTCAAGCAGGTCCATCCTGGAGCGTGCGGTCTCGATCGAGATGACGTCGGCGTCCATCGCGGCGATGGCATCGATGATGTCGTTGAATTCCGAGTAGCACATGTGGGTGTGGATCTGAGTCGCGTCGGCCACGCCCGAGGCGGCGATGCCGAAGCAGGCCACCGCCCAGTCCAGGTAAGCCTGCCAGTCGGCGCGGCGCAGGGGCAGGCCCTCGCGCAGTGCGGCCTCGTCGATCTGGATGATGGCGGCGCCGGCCGCTTCGAGATCCGTGACCTCATCGCGGATGGCGAGGGCGATCTGGCGGCAGGTCCGTTCGCGCGGCTGGTCGTCGCGGACGAAGGACCAGTTGAGGATGGTGACCGGGCCGGTCAGCATGCCCTTCATCGGCCGGTCGGTCAGGGACTGGGCATAGCGCCACCAGGCGACCGTCATCGGTTCGGGGCGCCGGACGTCGCCGTAGATGATCGGCGGGCGGACATAGCGCGAGCCGTAGGACTGGACCCAGGCATGGCGGGTGAAGGCGAAGCCGGACAGGCGTTCGCCGAAATACTGCACCATGTCGTTGCGTTCGAATTCGCCGTGGACCAGCACGTCGAGCCCGGCTTCTTCCTGCCATTGCACGGCGCGGACGATTTCGGCGCGCAGGAACGAATCATAGGCCGCGTCCGACAGGGTGCCGCGGGCATGGGCGGCGCGGGCCTGGCGCACGTCGCCGGTCTGGGGGAAGGAGCCGATGGTGGTGGTGGGAAAGGCGGGCAGGCCGAGCCGGGCGCGCTGCGCCGCCTGGCGGACGGCGAAGGGCGAGGCGCGGCGTGCCTGGACGGGGT
>NZ_JABXXP010000897.1 GCF_013376155.1 Nguyenibacter vanlangensis | reverse complement strand
GGTCTGGCCGCTGCGCCAGGACGGGCGGATCGTGGACCGCAGCGTCGGCGGCACGCTGCTGGCCAATAACGGCCCCAGCGTGCATCGCATGGCGCTGGCCGGAGTCGGCCTGGCGCGGCTGGCCGATTTTGATGTCTGCGCCGATATCCGCGCCGGCCGCCTGGTCGAAATCCTGGCCGACGTCGGACAGGGCGAGACCGAGGACATCCATGCCCTGTCGCTGGGTGGCCCGCACATGCCCTATCGCATCAGGCTGTTTCTGGACTTCATGGCGCCGCGCCTGCAGGCCTTCCTGCGCGACAACGCCCTCGATCGGCAGCCGGCCCCGCTCACCGTGTCGTAATCGGCGGAAACCCGGGCGCGGTCGCATGGTTTACCAATATGGGCGCCCGAGCCCGCGAAAAACGGGGCCGCCGAACGAAGCCCCGAAGAAGGGGCCCCGAAGAAGAGGCCCCGAAGAAGAAGCGCTGAAGGCCGGAGACGGCGCTTCGGAGAACCGGCATGAAGAAGCTGATCAACGCCCCCGAACAGGTGGTGACCGAGGCCCTCCAGGGCATGGCGGCGGCCTATCCGGATCTGCTGAAGGTGAATCTGGACCCCGACTTCATCATCCGGGCCGACGCGCCGGTGCCGGGCAAGACGGCGCTGGTCTCGGGCGGCGGCTCGGGGCACGAACCGATGCATGGCGGCTTTGTCGGGCTGGGCATGCTGGACGCGGCCTGTCCCGGCGCGGTGTTCACCAGCCCGACCCCGGACCAGATCCTGGCGGCGACCCGGGCGGTGACCGGCCCGCTGGGCGCGCTGCATATCGTCAAGAACTATACCGGCGACGTCATGAATTTCGAAATGGCGGCCGAACTGGCGAAAGAGGATGGGATTCCGGTCGAATCCGTCCTCATCGACGACGACGTGGCGGTCACGGACTCTCTCTATACCGCCGGGCGGCGTGGCGTCGGCGGCACGGTGCTGGCCGAGAAGATCTGCGGCGGCGCGGCC
>NZ_JABXXP010000896.1 GCF_013376155.1 Nguyenibacter vanlangensis | reverse complement strand
GGAAGGCGCGGTCGATCGCGGTGCGGGCGGCCGCGATCATCGCGCCGCCGCCCAGGGCGTGGATCGTCAGCATGGCCGGGCGCAGCGCCGCCAGGCTGCCGATGGCCGACCCCACCGTGTTGGGAATGTCGTGCAGCTTCAGGTCCAGGAACAGCGTGCCGCCATCCGCCACCTGCCGCACGGCATCGAGCCCGCGCGCATAGGTGAATTCCAGCCCCAGCTTGATGGCGTCGGCGCTGGGGGCCGTCTGGTCGCGCCAGCGTATCGCCTGGGCGGTGTTCTTGGTGTCCAGGGCGACGATCAGCCTGGTGCGGCGGGCAGTCATGGCAGCGGGGCCTCGCGATAGGGCGGCAGCGCCGCCCCCTGTGTATGGGCGGGTGCCTGAACGGGCGTTTGCGCGGGCGGGTTATAGGTTTCCGCCTGCTGGCGGCGCAGTTCGGCGGCCTGGTCCTCCAGCACACGGACCTGCTGTTCCGCGCGGCGCGCCCGCCCGCGCTGGCGCAGTTCGGCGAACCAGACCGACAGGGCGCCGAGGATGAAGAAGGCGGCGGCCACGATCAATGTCAGCACGCCGACCGACGATTTCCAGCTCCAGTCCAGGAACCAGATCGTGACGGAGTCCTGGTTGCAGGCGCTGAAGATGATCAGCACCAGCAGGAAAGGGACGGTGATGAGAAGACGCAACATGCTCTGCCTCCTACAGTTCGGCGGGGCGGACGGCAAGGCGCGCGGCGCCGCCGCACGGGATCGTGCCGGCGGCCGGCGGGAAGGGCCTTGATTCCGGTCCGGCCGTCGTGATGTCGTCATCCGGTTCGGGCGGAGTCTGCTCTTGAGTGAGATCATCGCGTTTCGTGGCAACGCGCGCAAGGATGACACGTTGTGGGCCGTCATCGCCACGGCCGGGCCGACACGGCGCATTGCCGATATCTATCCGGCCCGGCCCGCCGCCCTGGCCGATTGCGCGTGGCGCGCGCAGCAGGTGCGCGCCTATGCCCACCT
>NZ_JABXXP010000895.1 GCF_013376155.1 Nguyenibacter vanlangensis | reverse complement strand
CGCCGTCCTCGGCCGTGGCGAACAGCAGGGGCGAGGCGTCGGAGGTGACGGCGATGCCGCGCGCGGGATGCGGCAGGTCGATGCGGCGGACCAGGGCGTGGCGGGCGGGATCGAGTTCCCAGACCTCGGTCCCGGCGGTCTTGTGCGTCCAGTAGGTGCCGGCATGCATCAGCACGAACAGGTGGCCGCTTGCGCGGTTCCAGGCGAAGGGCTGCAGGCCGCCGGGACGCCAGGCCAGTTCCTGCACCCCGGTGCCGGCGGCCGGCTGGCCGGCGGCCTGCTGGATGGACCAGGGAGCGGCGATGGCGGGATGCTGACCCAGGGTCGCCGCATAGACCTTGCCGGTATAGGAGACGAACAGGGCGCGGCCGGTCGCATGGTCGACCAGGCCCTGTTCGAAGATCGGGTCATTGTTGGCGTCGAAGAACGGCCGGGTGTGGGTGATGGTGACCGCGTTGCCGCCCGTATAGCCGACATCGGTCAGCGAGCCGTCGCCGCACAGGCTGGAGAAACCGCCCGATTTCCAGGGGAAGATGAGGGCGCAGCCCGGGATGTCGACCGTGCGGGCGACCCTGGCGTGCGCGAGGTCGATGATGGTGACGGAGGTCGCCGGGCTCATGTTGAAGGCGTAGGCCCAGTTGCCGTCGGTGCTGACGTCGAAATCCTGCTGCTTGTAGACCGCGAGCGCGCGGGGCGGCAGGGGGATTTCGCGCAGCAGGGCGAGGCTGTGCGCGTCATAGACCTGCAGCAGGTCCTGGCGGGTGCCGTGATCGACGCGCGACCAGATCGTATCGGCCACGTAAAATTTTCCGTGGTCGGGCGAAAACGCGATATTGCCCAGGATGCTGGCGGGCACCGTGCCGAGGATGCGCCCGGCGTCGGCGTCATAGATGGTGTAGGACTGGTCCAGCGTGGCCGGCAGGAACCAGTGCGCCGCGGCGGACGGCAGGGTGGCGACGTCGCTCTGTTCGGCCTGGAGGACCGGGGTCGGCGCCGCGCCG
>NZ_JABXXP010000894.1 GCF_013376155.1 Nguyenibacter vanlangensis | reverse complement strand
GCCGGCCGCGCTATCGCCTGGTACGGCGCCTGCTGGGGGGCGGGCTGGCGCTGCTGCTGCTGGTCGTCGCGGCCGGCAGCCTCGCGGTATGGACGAAATACGAGCAGCTGGTGGCCGACCTGCCGACCGTGGACGGGCTGCGGACCTATCAGCCCCCGGTGATGAGCCGCCTTTATTCCGGCGACGACCGGGTGATGGCGGAACTGGCGGCGGAACGCCGGATCTTCGTGCCCTATGCCGCCATCCCGGACCGGGTGAAGAACGCCTTCATCGCGGTCGAGGACCAGAAATTCTACAGCCATGGCGGCGTCGATCCGTTCGCGATCGCCCGGGCCGCGCTGACCGATCTGACGATGCGCAAGGGGCGGCGTCCGCTCGGCGCCTCGACCATCACGCAGCAGGTGGCGCGCGTCATGCTTCTGGGCTCGAACGCCGTGTCGCTCGCGCGCAAGGCCAAGGAAGCCCTGCTGGCGATCCGCATCGAGCAGACCCTGTCCAAGGACAAGATCCTGGAGATCTATCTGAACGAGATCTATCTGGGGGCCGGGGCCTATGGCGTGGGGGCGGCGGCCCAGACCTATTTCAACAAGCCGCTGGACCAACTGGACATCGCGCAGGCCGCCTTCCTGGGGGGGCTGCCGAAATCGCCGACCAACTATAACCCGTACCGCTATCCCGAGCAGGCCAAGGAACGCCGCGATTTCGTGCTGCAGCGCATGGCCGAGGTCGGGGCGATCACCTGGGACGAGGCCCGCGCCGCGCAGGCCGAGCCGCTGATGCCGCAATCCTTCGTCCGGCCCGGGCCGGTCCCGGGTTCGGAATGGTTCGCCGAAGAGGTGCGCCGCCAGTTGATCGAGCGCTACGGCCAGGACATGACGATGCAGGGCGGGCTGGCGGTGCACACCAGCCTGGATCCGCACCTGCAGCAGATCGCGACCAAGGCGGTGCGTGACGGGCTGATGGCCTATGACCGCGCGCATGGCGGCTGGCGCGGGCCGGTCG
>NZ_JABXXP010000893.1 GCF_013376155.1 Nguyenibacter vanlangensis | reverse complement strand
CGGGCATCCAAGGCGGCCGCGTTCCGGCGGGACGCGTCATGCGGATCGGGCGGGGCAGGCGGCAGGCGGGGCATGGCGGCATGATGGCGGCGGCGGCCACCGCCGGTCAATCTCCCGTTCCCGGTCCGCCCGGCATTTCCGGCGATTTCGTTTCAGATCGAGAAATATTTCGCCTGCCGGTTCAGCACCACCAGCGCCGAGGTCGATTGTTCCGGATGCAGTTGGTAGCCATCGGTCAGCGACACGCCGATTCGCCCGGCATCCAGCAGCGTCAGGATCGGCTCCTGGTCCTCCAGGCGCGGGCAGGCCGGATAGCCGAACGAATAGCGCGAGCCGCGATAGCCCTGCTGCAGCAATTTCGCCATGTCGCGGTCGTCCTCGGCGGCGAAGCCCAGCTCGGCGCGGATGCGCTTGTGGGTATATTCGGCCATCGCCTCGGCCATTTCGACCGACAGCCCGTGCAGGTACAGGTAATCCTTATAGCGGTTGGCCTCGAACCATTCGCGCGCCATGTCCGACGCGGTCTGGCCGACGGTCACGACCTGCAGCCCGATCACGTCGCGCCGTGCGTCATCGACGTCGCGGACGAAATCGGCGATGCACGCGCCGTCCTCGCGCGGCTGGCGCGGCAGGGTGAAGCGCGCGGCCTCGGTGGCGCCGTCCTCTTCGAACAGGATCAGGTCATTGCCCTCGCCGGCGGCCTTCCAGTAGCCGTAGCAGGCTTGCGGCCGCAGGATATCCTGCTCGGCCGCCAGCGCCAGCATGCGGCGCAGCACGGGGCGCAGTTCCTGCCGGGCCCAGACCATGAAATCGTCCAGCGAGCGGCCCTGTTTCCTGAAGCCCCACTGGAACTGGTACAGCGAGCGCTCATTCAGAAAGGGCAGCACCGCATCCGGCGTGGCTTCGATGACCCTGGCCCCCCAGAAGGGCGGCACGACAGCCGGCTCGTCCTGGGTCAGGCGCCGGCGACGCGCGCGCGCGGCGGCCGGATCGACCGGGGCGAATC
>NZ_JABXXP010000892.1 GCF_013376155.1 Nguyenibacter vanlangensis | reverse complement strand
GCCGGAAATCCAGCCCCCTCCGGACGCCCAGCCCACGGCGCTGGCGACCTGGCGGGAGGTCGTGGCCTTCGTCTCGGGGCGCGACGCCATGCTGCACGGCCATCTGCGCCACTCCACCCATCTGGTCGCCTTCGCGCCGCTCCGGGTCGAGATCCGGGTCGATCGCGGCGGCCTGCCCGGCCTGACCCGCCGGCTGGAAACCCTGCTGCGCCGCGAAACCGGCCAGGACTGGACGGTCCACGCCTCGACCGCCGAAGGCCAGCCGACCCTGGCCGAGCAGGGGGCGGAAATCATCGAATTCCACCGCGCGGCGGCCGAGGCCCATCCCCTGGTCCGTGCGATCTTCGCCCGTTTCCCCGACGCGGTCATGGGGGCCGTGACCGATCATTCGCTTGACGATTACGGCCTGCCGCCCGAAGAGGCGTCATCCGCCGTACTGGCGCCGGATCTGGAATTCGCACCCCTCGATGCCGAACTGGTGGACGAGGACGATTTGGACGCGAACGACGACAGGTAAGGAGACGACACCGATGAAGAATCTTGCCGGCCTGATGAAACAGGCGAGCCAGATGCAGGCCCGCATGGAAGAAATGCAGGCCAAGCTGGAAACCATGACGATCGAAGGCAGCGCCGGCGCCGGCATGGTCCATGTCACGCTGAACGGCAAGGGCGACATGAAGGCGGTCAAGATCGACCCCAAGCTGGCCGACCCCGAGGAAATGGAAATGCTGCAGGACCTGATCGTCGCGGCCTGCGCCGATGCCCGCAAGCAGTTGGACGAGCACGCGTCCGAGGAAATGAAGAAGGTCACGGGCGGCATGAACCTGCCGGCGGGCCTGAAATTCCCGTTCTGAGTCCGCGCGGACGACCAGGGCGGATCATATCAAGCGGACCATATTAGGCGGACCATAAGAGGGCGGCGCACCCGATGGGCGGCACGGATATCGAACGGCTGATCGCGCTGCTGGCCCGCCTGCCGGGCCTCGGTCCCCGCTCGGCCCGCCGGGCGGCG
>NZ_JABXXP010000891.1 GCF_013376155.1 Nguyenibacter vanlangensis | reverse complement strand
CGACCGCGGCGCCCTCGGCCTATGTCAACGCGCCGGTGGTGGCGCCGGGCCTGACGCCGCCGCCCGCGCATGGGCACTGCGGCGTGTTCGAGACCTGTGCCGACACCAAGATCGGCCTGGGGAAAGGGGATTTCCTGATTCGCCTGTCGGCGATCGGCGTGATGCCCGAGGACCGCGACAGCAAATTATGGATCAACGGCGCGGCGGTGGCCGGGCGGATTTCGACCACGCGCCAGGCGACGCCGGAACTGACGTTCGAATATTTCTTCACCGACAATCTGTCGGTGGACCTGATCGCGGCCAGCAGCCGGCACGAAGTGGCGGCCGACGGCGTGCTGGGGGTGGCGCATGTCGATGTCGGCAGTGCCTGGGTGCTGCCGCCGACCCTGACCCTGGCGTGGCATTTCCGTCCGCACAAGCGGTTCAACCCTTATCTGGGCGTGGGCGGCACGCTGGCCTGGTTCCATAACGTCTCGCCGGCCGGCGGGCTGGTGCAGAAGCTGGACGTCGGGGTGACGGGCGGGCCGTCGATCAATGCCGGTTTCGATTACCAGTTGGTCGGGAACTGGTTTTTCAATTTCGACGTCAAGCAGATCTTCATGAACATGCATGCCTGGGCGAATGATCGCGGCGGAGCGAACGGTCCGTTCATCAAGGCGCATGATTCGCTGGACCCGACGGTGGTCGGCGCGGGCATCGAATATCGGTTCTGACCCGATGGGAACGGCGCTTTCCGCGGATATCCTGCTGCGCTACGGCGGCAGCCTGCCGCGCTATACCAGCTATCCCACCGCGGCGCAGTTCGACGCGTCGGTGGGCGCGGCGCAGGCCGAGGACTGGCTGCGCGCGGTGCCGGCGGGAATGCCGGTTTCGCTGTACCTGCATGTGCCGTTCTGTGATTCGCTGTGCCTGTTCTGCGGCTGCACCACGTCGGTGATGCGCGATGCGGCGGGGCGGGCGGCCTATGCCGCGCTGCTGGCCGACGAGTTGCGCCGGGTCGCGGCCCTGCTGGGAC
>NZ_JABXXP010000890.1 GCF_013376155.1 Nguyenibacter vanlangensis | reverse complement strand
AAAACCCATGACCGACAGGCTGTCGCGCATCGCCCCCGCCCGCTCGGGCGAGGGCGGGGCGTGGACGCGGTAGAGGCACGGCCGGCGGCGGCGCTCCAGTTCCTCGGCGGCGGCGACATTGGCCAGCACCATGAATTCCTCGATCAGCCGGTGGCTGTCGAAGCGCGGGCGCGGGTCTATGGCGACGATTCGCCCCTGCGGGTCCAGCCGCACCGTCCGTTCCGGTACGTCCAGGTCCAGCGTGCCACGCCGCGCCCGTGCCGCCGCCAGCGCCCGAAAGGCGGCGAACAGCGTGCCGATCAGCCCGTCCGGCAGCCCCGTCTCCTGCACCCCATCGATCGCCGCCTGCGCTTCGTCATAGGTCAGGCGCGCGGCGCTGCGCATGATGCCCCGGCCGAAACGATGGCGGGTCTTGGCGCCGTGGGCATCGATATGAAGCTCGGCGAACAGGCAGCCCCGATCCTCGCCGGGCCGCAGCGAGCACCAGCCATTGGACAGCGCCTCGGGCAGCATCGGCACCACCCGGTCGGGGAAATAGACCGAGTTGCCGCGCCGCTGCGCCTCGCGATCCAGGGCCGATCCCGGACGCACGTAATGCGCCACGTCGGCGATCGCGACGATCAGGCGGAATCCGTCGCCGTCAGGCTCGGCATAGACCGCATCGTCGAAATCGCGTGCGTCGGCCCCGTCGATGGTGATCAGCGGAACCTCGCGCAAATTCTCGCGCCCTTCAGCCGGCACGCCACGCGCCCGCTCGGCCTCGGCCAGCGCCTCGGCGGAAAAGGCGTCGGGAATCCCATGGGTATGGATCGCCAGCAGGCTGACCGACCGCGCATCCCCCATCGGGCCCAGCCGTTCGATGATCCGCGCGGGCTTCAGCCCCGGCCCGGCCAGCGGCAGCGGCTCGGCGATGACGACGTCCTCGTCCTCGGCGCCCAGCGTCTCGCCCGCGGGGATGATCCATTCCGCCTTCGCCCGCCGGTCGGCGGGGATCAGCCGGCCGGCCTCGGCAGGGCGGC
>NZ_JABXXP010000889.1 GCF_013376155.1 Nguyenibacter vanlangensis | reverse complement strand
ATCCGGCAGCGGCGCATCCCCCGCCCGCGCGACATCGCCCGCCGCCGCCAGATGGTACGCTGGGCCAAATGGGCGCTGCCGGCCGCAGCGCTGGCCCTGCTGGGGTCGATCGCCGTATGGCCCGCGATCGACCGCATGATGAGCGCCCAGCGCAACGTCATGCACGAGATGGAAAACCTGCGTATCGCAAGCGGCAACATGCTGGGCGCCAGCTATCGCGGGCTGGACGATCACGGCCGGCCGTTCACGATCACGGCCGAGCAGGCGCAGCAGGTCGGCCCCGAACGGATCAACCTGTCCCGGCCCGCCGCCGACATGCTGACCCAGGGCGGCAACTGGCTGATGATCACGTCGCGGGACGGCGTCTATATGCAGCACGCGCAATTGCTGGACCTGACCGGCGACGTCGTGCTGTATCGCGACGACGGGATCATCCTGAACGGCGTCACGGCGGACATGAACCTGAAGCAGGGCATTGTCATGTCGGACGAATGGGTGCATGCCGAAGGGCCGTTCGGCGTGCTGGACGCCCAGGGTTTCATGCTGTCGCAGCATGATGGGGTCGGCCTGTTCCGCGGGCCGGGTCGGCTGGTGCTGAATGACGACGCCCACGCCCATCCGCCCGACGCCCGTCCCGCGACAACGCCAACCCCAGCAGCCCAAACCCCGGCAGCCCAAACCTCGGCAGCCCAGACGGAGCCCACCCGATGACCGCCTTTCTCAAGGCCGCGATCCCGCCCCGGCCTGGGCCCAAGCGTGGACTAGGGCTTGGACCTGAGCTTGGGCTGGCGCTTGCGCTCGGCGGCGCGGTGGCCTGCCTGGCCCCGGCAGGCGCGCGGGCGCAGGCGATCGATCTGTCCCATGGCGGGCAGATCGTCGTGACGGCGGCGGGCGGCTTCGACTGGGACCAGAAGACGCAGACCGTGACCGCCTATGACCAGGCGCAGGCGGTGCGCGGCAACGTGACGGTGACGGGCGACCGGCTGATCGCCTTCTACCGCAAGAAGGCCGCTGCCTCC
>NZ_JABXXP010000888.1 GCF_013376155.1 Nguyenibacter vanlangensis | reverse complement strand
GGCTTTCGACCGAAACCGGTGCGGCGGCGGCCGCGGGCACTGCCGCCTCGGCGATCATCGCGGCGCGCGGCGACCACGAGGCCCCTTCGGCATCCTGCAGGATCGCAGCGCTTTCCTCGTCCATGACCGAGAACAGGGTGGCGAAGGATGGATCGACGCTGCCAGGGTCCGCCGCCCAGCGGGCATAGAGTTCGGCCAGATAGGCCGTGTTGGCGCCGCTGAACGCGGTCGACAGGATATCTACGCCTGCCATCTTGACGACATCTCCTCGCTCGCGGCCCGCATGGCCGCGTCATTGTCCGGTCGCGCACCGTGCCCGCCGATCATGACGGAATTCCGGCCCGATGCCGACCGATGCCCAACCCTACTGTCACGTTTCGCGGCCCGCCGCCCAATATTCGTCACGGGCAGGATTGCTCTGCGCGCATGCTCACCTTTCCGTTCCCGCCGGGCAAGAGGCGCCGGCGCCGGCACGGGCGGCCGGACGGCGCCGTGCGGGCCGATTTCCGGACACGGCGCGCCAGATCGCAGAAAATCAATCGCAGAAAATCACCGGCGATACCCAAGCAAAGAGCGCATCGCTTGCCTACCGCCCCGCCGGTCACAGCCCTGCCATGGTCATCACGATGACGTGACGAAAGGGAGCGGCGGGGCGGGGACCATGGCAGCGCGCCGCTCATGACAGGTGCGGCAGGTCCAGATAGGCCGCGCCTTGCATTTCCGCGAGGCGCGAGGCCGTACGCTCGAAAGCCTCGGCGCCCCGGCCTTGGCGGTAGAGCGCGTCGGGCTGGTCCTCGGCCGAGGCGAACAGCTTGACCTTCTGCTCGTACAGCGTGTCGACCAGCACGATGAAGCGGCGCGCCAGATCGAAATTATCCGGCCCCAGGCGCGGCACGTCGTCGAGCACCAGGGCGGCGAAGCGGGTGGCCAGCGCCAGATAGTCGCCCGCCCCCAGCG
Source organism: Nguyenibacter vanlangensis (assembly GCF_013376155.1). Lineage (GTDB taxonomy): Bacteria > Pseudomonadota > Alphaproteobacteria > Acetobacterales > Acetobacteraceae > Gluconacetobacter > Gluconacetobacter vanlangensis. The sequence goes on along the minus strand of NZ_JABXXP010000888.1, from coordinate 64 downwards.
CCCGGCCGCACAGATCGGCGAAGGTGAAGCGCGCGACCGGACCGGCGGCCACCGGCACCGCGAC
>NZ_JABXXP010000887.1 GCF_013376155.1 Nguyenibacter vanlangensis | reverse complement strand
CCCCCGGCCGACGCCTTCCGCGCCCTGGTCGCGGGGCCCCTGCATCGGCTGGAACAGGCGACCGGCCTCGCCTTCGGCGATCCCAACCGCCCTCTGCTGGTTTCGATCCGCTCCGGTGCCCCCGTCTCCATGCCCGGCATGCTCGACACGCTGCTCAATGTCGGGCTCACCCGCGCCACCCTGCCGGGCCTGATCGCATTGTCGGGCAATCCCCGCCTGGCCTGGGACTGCTTCGCCCGGCTGATCCGCGCCTTCGGCCAGATCGTGCGCGGCCTCGATCCGGCCTTGTTCGATGACGGGCTGGCTGCCATCCTGCGCGCGGGCCAGGCCGCATCGGCCGCCGAACTCGACAGCCTGTCCCTGCGCGATCTCGCCCTGCGCTATCTCGATATTTTCGAATCCGCCGGCGGCGTCCCGTTCCCCGACACGCCGATGGACCAGCTCGCCCAGGGCGTGGACGCCGTCTTCCGCTCCTGGAATTCCGAACGGGCCCAAACCTATCGCCGCCTGCGCAACCTGACCGGCCTGCCCGGCACGGCGGTCACCATCCAGCGCATGGTCTACGGCAATTCCGGCCCGCAATCGGGCTCGGGCGTCGGCTTCACCCGCGACCCCGCCACCGGCGAACGCCGCCTCTATCTCGATTTCGCCTTCAACGCACAGGGCGAGGACCTGGTCGCCGGCCGCACCCTGGTCACCCCCGCCGCCGAACTCGCCCGCGCCATGCCCCAGACAGGTCCGACAACGGGTCCGGCAACGGGTCCGACAACGGTTCAGGCCCAGGCAATAACCCAGACCCTGGCCCGCATCGCAACCCAGTTGGAACACCAGTTCCACGACATGCAGGATTTCGAATTCACGGTGGAAGAGGGCCAGCTCTATCTGCTGCAGACCCGCGCCGGCAAATGCGCCGCCCGGGCCCGGCTCAGGATCGCGGTCGACATGGCGCGCGAGAACCTGATCTCCATCCCCGAGGCCCTGCGCCGGGTCGAGGGGCTGGACGCTGCCGCCCTCACCCGCCG